>NZ_CAWMYC010000091.1:0-130308 GCF_963872035.1 Scytonema sp. HK-05 | reverse complement strand
TTTTTTCTTTTTCCATAAATAAATTTAGGGGCTTGTACCTTTTTCTTTCTGGTCAGCAACCATCTATATACTATCATGTATGTAGATTTTGTGTAGATGATTATGAATAAAAAAGGATTGAATCTACGGATAACTGAACGTCGTTTAAATAAGCTTAGGTTATACGCAGCTAGCAAAGAAAAGACGATGACTCAACTGGTAGAAGACTGGATTGACCGACTACCGACCCCAGAGATTGGAGACTCCTCTACCACCCCTTACACTAAGTAGCCTGCGGTTATTGTCGTTTAGGGGTGCTTCGTCGTCTCACAGCACGCCATCCCCACCTTATGAGTACATTGAAGGTGGGGACTTTCGCAATACTGTTAAGGAAATTTATCTGTTGAAGCAGGCACCGGTTAAGAGGTAGCAGGGATAGCAGGGGGAGAGAAAAAAGGTTTATTACCAAGCGTATTAATCTTTAAGCTACTGTATGTTGGGCAATAATCGGCTGAGCAAACTAAGCTTGAGAGACATTGATGAACATTACACCAGCAAAAATTACCGTCAGGGCGAGCGAATCTGACAATATGCTTTTAGAGCAGTACACATACACTTCAGGTTCTGTAGAACCGCTCCCCAGACATTCGCACATCGAATATCAATTTGGTCTCAGCTTTGATTGTCAAGGTGAATACTACTACCGGGGTGAGTTGCATCAGATACCTATTGGCAATTTTAGCATCATTCACTCTGGTGAAGTTCATTCACCTAGTGAGAGAACATACCTACCAGAACCAGCCAAGTTTTGGATGATGCATATCAATCCGGATTTACTACAAACTGCAGCTGCGGAAATTGCTGAAAGACCCACAAGTTTACCCTTTTTTCCTACAGCGTTTCTCCAAGATGAAGAACTAACTGATTTGTTTGTACACTTGCACATTGCTTCAGAAAAAAATTTCTTCCAGCTTGAACAAGACACTGCTCTTTTGCTTTTGCTGACTCATTTAATTGTACGTTATGCCCAAGATTCTCCGTCGATGCGTCCGCTTAAATCAGTACGTCCAGCCATTATGAATGTCTGTGATTTTCTGCAAGAACACTATGCTCGTAACGTGTCTTTGGAAGAACTGGCAAACGTTGCAGGATTAAGCCGTTTTTATCTGTGTCGGGCATTTAGCAAGGAAATTGGGATGACTCCACACGTCTATCAAATGCAAGTCCGTATTGCCCATGCGAAAAGGCTGCTTGCGAAAGGTATGGCGATCGCTGAAGTTGCATTCAAAACGGGTTTCTACGACCAGAGTCATTTCGGCTGGCATTTCAAGCGCCTAGTTGGCGTTACACCAGGTAATTATCTGGGCAAGAGCAATAATTTCCTAGACAGACTTACTTAAGTATGAAATATCTTTTTTTAGATTTTCTCCAAATTCTCAAGACAAAACAGCATGAGTCAGAAGAAATACCCTAGGAAGATAAACTTCCTCACACGGCGCAGAATAATCATTGGTGGTAGTACCGTGGCTGGACTAGCAGCAGTTGGTAGCAATAGCTTGAGTCAGCTATCAGCACAGCAACCTCAAACAAACAACCAGAATCAGAAGGCTGCAATGGGCAGACTCCAAGGACAAATTGCCTTTATTACAGGTGCAGCGCGAGGAATTGGACGCGCCTGTGCAGTGGCGTTGGCAAAAGAAGGAGCAGATATTGCTCTAGTTGACATTGCAGCAGACATTCCCAGCACTGGCTACAAACTCGCCAGTGAATCGGATTTGATGGAAACAAAGCGGCAGGTTGAGGCAGAAGGGCGTAGGGCGATCGCCATCCAAGCCGATGTTCGTAATCTTCAACAATTGCGTTCTGCAGTTGCTAACACAATCCAAACGTTTGGCAAAATTGACATTGCCGTTCCCAATGCAGGCATCTTGACGATGGGAAACCTTGTTGACATGAACGAAGCTGCCTGGAATGATGTCATTGATGTTAATCTCACGGGTGTGGCGTATACCATGATGGCGGTACTGCCGCATATGCGCGATCGCAAATATGGACGAATCATTGTCACCGTCTCATGCAACAGTCGGTGGGGAGCGCCTGGTTCTCCAAGCTACAACGCCTCCAAATGGGGAGCGTTGGGTTTAGTTAAGTCGGTAGCTTCTGAAGTGGCAAAAGATGGAGTCACCGTCAACTGCGTCAATCCGACTGGAGTCGCCACTGCTATGTCACTACAGCCAAAGTATCGTGACCAGTTCTCCAAATTTTTGAGGACACAACTCAACGCTCAGGATCGCGATTTTCTTAAACCCGAAGAGGTTGCAGCGGCTATGATTTTCTTCGCAATGCCAGAAGCTTCTACGATTACTGGTGAAGCACTGGATATTGCTGCTGGAGCAAATACACGCTGGAGTGCTTAACGCCCTCAATTTCAAATTCCAGGGAGGAAAGAAATAATGTCTACTCAACAAAATCGCAAAGAATTTTTGAAGTTCACTTCTGTTGCAGGTTTCTCGTTTCTTATGGGTTGTCAAAACTTGTTTGAGCAGAAAACCGCAAAAGCAGCGCCGAATGCAACACAAGACCATCCAAATGTGGCAATTATCAAGCGTTACTACGACGCCTACGGTAAAGGGGATATAGCGACTGTCCGAGAAATTTTTGCTCCCAATATTGTTTGGCGAATACCCGGACATCACCCTTTAGCAGGTGAGAAACGCGGAGTCGATGAAGTCCTCGCGTTTTTTCAGCAGTTGGGAAAAGCAAAGTTTAAGGCGGAAGTATTGTTTTTAGGGGGCAATGATAACTACGTGGTTGATATCCATCGTGGATGGAGCAATTTAGGAAAGGATGACATTGATGAGCTTTGGGGATTTCTGTTTCGTATTCAGAATGGTCGAATTGTGGAAGCGGTCAATTTCCCTGGCAATCAACACCTAGCAGATGCTTTCTTTTGGAGAGTGTATCAATTAAAGCCGATTCCGCAACGACTGGCTTGATAATATATTAAAGAAACAAGCATACCGAAAATGGTTATGCAAACGTTTGCAGACAGTTTTTTCCAAGAAGCCAAGACAGTCGAAGCATCTAGCGCTTCGGCTTGTTACTTTCCCCTTGATAACGGACGGTACGAGGTTAAGCCTGGTTTTATTCCTTTCGGCTCATCCTTGGGTAACGGTGAGGCTGACAAGCAGGTCTTTCAAATTGATGGTAACTTTGCTCACTATCGTCAAACCAAGCTCTTAGCTCGTGGTGAAAGGTTGAGCAAGTACTACCAGACGTGCAATTATTCTGATGGTGTAGCAAGTGCGTTGACGCGGAGCGGCTTGCCGTCAGGCATCGCCCGCCTAATTATCGATCGCCTGACCCAAGAACACCCCCACTACTTTCACAGCCAACAGCTAGCCAACGGCGACTTAGCATTTCACTGTCAGCTTACCGGAGAAATTCTCTACTTAGATGCAAACTACGAGTTACGACAAGTCGAGACTCAGGGTAACGAACTCTTTCCACCTTACGCCTCCACCCTTGATGCAATAGCTGCCCAGGTGCAGGAAGACATAACAGTCATTTGCCGTTGTGCTGATGGTAGCAACTGGCTGAGTGCGGTTCATCTGTGCTATCCCAACCATTGGTCAGCCGAGGAGAAAGTTGGCTACGACTTTACCACAATTCATGCACCCGTAGCAGGTATGGAGAAAATTAATCGACGAGCGAGTGCAATTGTCAACACGATGATTGTGCGCGAACCAATGGTGCGCTTTGCCTGGGGTTTGAGTACCGATAGCCGCCTAAACCATCACCCCGAACCACCCGCAGATGTATCAATTAACGAGTGGCAGGGCAGACAATTTGACCGCGACAACCCCCGGCTGTTTCTTAGAATTGAGCGACAGGTCATTTGGGGGCTGCCAGAATACGATGCAGCGCTATTCACTATCCGCACCTATTTTAGGGATTGTACAGAGATAAAAAAAGACACAAGATTGCGGTCTAAGCTATCTGCTGGTCTTCAGTCTATGACACCGGAGTCTTTGGTATACAAAGGCTTGCAGGAGAGTCGAGACAAAATTCTGGCATGGCTAGAGGAAGTTTAAGGTATCAAATACGTTTGGTTAAACTTAGAGAAAATACAGAGGAGGAAGTTATGTATGCCAATTTTGGCAGCAAGAACCCATAATTACGCTGAGGCGATCGCGTCAACTGGTGTGGAAGTGGTTAGCACCAACGGGGAAACTGACGGCAGCAAAGCATTGTTAAGCAATATTGGCTTAAATAAGTCGGGAATCTTGTTTTTGTATTTGGGGAAATAAGCTAACTTGAGAAAAGTCTTTATATGAAATGCTTCCAAACCTTGGAGATTTTTAGAATGAAATGGACACTTGAAGAAGCCCAAAAACAGCTAGCCTCAGTAATTAATGCGACAAGTCTTGAACCTCAGCTAATCTATACCGAAGAGGAATTAGTAGCTGCAATTGTAGACCCTGAACTTTTCAGTGAATTTTTAAACTGGCGACAAAAAGCTGCGAAAACATCTCTAGCTCAAGTCTTTAAAGAACTTCAGCAGTTATGTACCGAAGAAAATTATAGCTTAGAGATACCACTACGAAGCGACCGCGACAATCCTTTTACTGAAGATGAGGATGAATAATCTTTGCGATACTAATATCATTAGTGAATTAACTCGACCGATTCCGAATCCAGGGGTGATAGCATGGAGCGGTACTGTAACATCTATTAACTTAAGTGTTATTACAATTGAGGAAATTTATTATGGTTTAACAGCGAAGCCTAATGCTAGAATTCAAAACTGGTTTGAAAACTTTCTTACAACTCACTGTCAAATTTTCCCTATAACCTCAGAAATTGCAAAGTGTTCGGGTGAATTGAGAGGCTTTTTGAGGACTCAAGGTAAACCGCGATCGCAAGCTGATATAATTATTGCAGCAACAGCTAAAATACATTCCTTGACCCTTGTTACTAGAAATATTAAAGATTTTGAGGGTTGTGGTATATCTACATTGAATCCATTTATTTGAATATTTATCCTATATCAAGAGTGCGATCGCCTTTACCAGAGCTATGAATATTATGGGTGCGATCGCCTGCTTTGTTGCTCGCCATGAGATGCTGTACAAGCAGTTTACCTATCAGGGGCAGCAAGTTTTGAAGTCTATTGAAGGACACACAGGTACTATCTTTATGGACAAAGCCTTGGTTTAGAGAAAGTGTAGTTTAATAGATTTGAGGTGATTTCTCTTGGGAATATCATTCGATGCTTATGCATGTCAGCACCCAACCTTCTTCGTTACACCTAAAAGCCGAATGGGACGGCATTACTGTTGAGTATGGTTGCTTAAGTGCGATCGGTCAATTTGATTTTGCCATGCCCAAGCACGCCATCAGCGTTGCCTTTGCGCCTCACGATCGCGTCACTTGGTCAGTTGATGGAGGTACGACGCAAACAACTGCTTTGCCAGCAGGAAGTGTGTTCATATACTCATCCCGTGATTTTGTTTGGCATCAGCGAGAGCGTGAGAGTGAATACATTAACATGATGCTCGATCCCCAAGTTCTCAACCAAGTAGCATCGGAAAACGGTTTGTCTACTCCGGTAAAAATCGAACACCGCGTTATTTTTCCAGATCCTACCATTCTGCATGTAGCGCAATTGTTGAAGTCAGAAGTCAACAGCGGTGGGTTAGCTGGAAAACTCTACACCGAGTCTCTCAGGAATTTGTTAGCTGTTCATTTGCTGCGAAACTATACTGGGGCAGTAGAAAAGCCTACGTTGGATGACTCACCACTAGATACCCTCAAACTAAATCAAGTTAAAGATTTTATTGAACAACGACTGGCAGAAGATTTAAGCATTGCTGACATGGCTGCTGTTGTGCATATGAGTCAGTTTCACTTCGCCCGTGCTTTCAAAACTGCCACAGGTCAATCTCCCCATCGCTATCTCACCCAACGGCGGATGGAACAAGCAAAGGTGCTGCTGTCTGTGACACGGCTTTCTGTTGCTGAAGTCGCTTATCGAGTAGGTTTTTACAACACTAGCCATTTCACCGCACAGTTCCGCAAAGCGACTAGCACAACACCAAAAGCTTACCGGGACAGTGATTGATAGACCTCTCCCCTAGCGTAGCAGTTTGGGTGCGAGCTTGCGCTTGTGCATTTTATTACTGGCAAGTGCCTGATTTTCGCTACTTTGATTCTAGCGATCGCCCGTTGGGCAGGCACTCTGTGCCATCGCCTTGGCAGCACCGTAGGCGATTGCGCAAAGCGCAGTGCCCTGAGTCCCGGAGGGACACGCTGCGCGAACGGAAACGGGCGATCGCCGCAGGCGGGCACTCCGTGCCATCGCGCAAAGCGCAGTGCATAAAGGCAATCGCACTCCGCGCACTGCCCCGAATCGCAACCTTTCCAGTATTCAGACAGCCTAGTCGCGATTTAGGGCAGTGGCTTGGGCTAATCGCAAGAAAAAAATATTTGAGTGGAATCCGGAATCCTGGAATCTGGTTTTGTAGTTTGGTATGTCACAAAAAACAGTGACGCCTCCAAGCTAATCAATGATTTAATTTCTTAACTTTTAAAATCACTATAACTAACCAAACCACACTGTTTTCCAGCAGTGTGGTCTTATAATGTGCATTTTTTATTCAATCCACAAGTACTGCGGTACAGACACCATCCTTTATTATTAAGTGCATAAGCAATGAGTGCTTGCACTTATACAAGAGAGTCTGTGTCATGCGAGGTCATAACTCTTGAACACCTTAAGTTTCTCATGAGTGATAATCCCAGTCAAAACCGAAAAATCCTGCTGATGTCAGCAAATCCCTCTGGGACAAGTCAATTGCGTCTGGATAAGGAGATGCGCGAAATAAAGGAAGGGTTAAGACGGGCACATATGCGCTCTAGCTTTTCAATAGATAGGGCAGAAGCAGTACGCTACAGAGATATACACAGAGCTATTCTGGATTACCAACCGCACATCATTCACTTTTCTGGACACGGTTCTTCTGAAGATGGTTTGGTATTTGAAGATGAAGCGGGTCAAATAAAGCTCGTTGATGCAGAAGCTTTGGCAGGATTGTTTCAACTGTTCGCTGACCAAGTTGAGTGTGTTGTCCTTAATGCTTGTTATTCAGAGTATCAGGCAAGAGCGATCGCACAACACATTCATTATGTCATAGGCATGAGTCAGGCAATCCAAGATAGAGCAGCCATTGAATTTGCTGTGGGTTTTTATGATGCACTCGGAGCAGATAAGAGTTATGAGTTTGCTTATAAACTAGGTTGTAGTCTCATTCAGGTAGCAGGGATACCACAACAGCTCATCCCTCAACTTATGACTCAGAATAATTTACAATCCCAACGTTCAAAAGAAACACTACCTGGTAATTATACACCAGAACCAGATAAAATCATATATATTGAACGACCGCCCATTGAAGAGAAAAGCTTTGGTGCGATTGTACAACCAGGGGCGCTGATTCGCCTGAAAGCTCCCCAGAGAATGGGAAAAACTTTACTATTGGAGAAAGCACTCAACTATGCGAGAGAGCAGGGTTATCAAACAGCTAAATTAGATTTGAAACTTGCTGATACTGATACCTTAACTAGCTTAAAAACCTTCTTGCAGTGGTTATGCGTTGATGTTTCTGACGGTTTAGAACTTCAACCCAAAGTAGACGAATACTGGCAAGATATCTACGGGCTGAATAAAAACTGTACTCGTTACTTTCAAAAGTATTTACTCTCAGATATCAAAACGCCTCTGGTCTTTGCTATAGATAATTTTGAACGGTTGTTTGAATATCCTGATATTTTCTCCCCATTTTGCTTGCTTCTGCGGAGTTGGTATGAAACAGCGAAACAAGGGGACAGAGTTGGTAATATTTGGAAGAAACTGCGGTTAGTTGTCGTTCATTCCACCGAAGTTTATCCATCCTTGGATACCAATCATTCACCGTTTAATGTTGGATTAGCGATAGAGTTACCTGAGTTTAACCTTTCTCAGGTCATAACTCTTGCCAACCAGTATGAATTAGATAGACAGTTGGGAGAAGATGGATTTCGTCAGTTGATGGGGTTGGTAGGAGGACACCCATATCTCATACAGCAGGCTTTAGCCAATCTCAAGAGTCAGCAAATCACTCTAGAACAACTTTTAAGCCTTGCGCCGACGGAACAGGGAATTTTTAGCGACCATCTGCGACAGCAACTATGGAATTTACAACACAATCCTCAGTTAGAATCAGCGTATAAAAAAGTGGTGATGGCAGATGAACCTATGAGACTTGATGCGGAAGTTGGGTTTAAACTGCACAGCTTGGGGTTAGTGAAACTCTCTGGTAATGATTGCGTTCCCAGTTGCGATTTATATCGTCAGTACTTCTCAATGCGTTTGGGGTAATATGATGTCCAACGAATTAACCATAATCCTGATGTTACCCCTCCCTAACCCTCCCCTTGGCAAGGGGAGGGTGCCGATAGGCGGGTGGGGTAAATTTGTCATGGGTAATAGAACCAACATGATATAAGCTATGGTTGACCAGTACATCTTTTCTGGAAGTCTACCCGAAGAAGCCACCACTTATGTGACGCGAGAAGCTGATGGCGAATTGTATGAAGGACTCAAGGCGGGTAAATTTTGTTATGTGCTGAACTCCAGACAAAGTGGAAAGTCCAGCTTGCGAGTACGAACCATGCGCCGATTACGAGAGTCTGGCGTGGAATGTGCAGCTATTGACCTTTCTGCTGGAGGTATTCAGAATGTCCCACCAGAACAATGGTATGCAGATTTGATTGATACGCTGATTGAGAGTTTTGGATTGGATGTAGAATTTGGGGATTGGTGGTTACAAAATCAGTTAAATTCGCTTGTCACGCGATTTCGGAAGTTTCTTGAAGAGATACTGCTTGCTGAAGTTAAAGAAAATATTGTCATTTTTATTGATGAGATTGATAGTGTTCTCAGCCTCAATTTCCCCACAGATGACTTCTTTGCATTTATCCGTGCCTGTTACAATCAGCGTGTTGATAATCCTGAATATAATCGCCTCACCTTTTGTTTGTTGGGAGTCGCATCACCAAGCAATTTGATAGAAGATAAGAAGCGCACCCCGTTTAATATTGGGAAAGCCATTTCTCTCAAAGGATTCCAACTGCATGAAATTGAACCGTTAGAGAAGGGGTTGCACGGAAGGTATTCTGATTCTCAAGCAGTGATGAAAGAAATCTTACACTGGACGGGAGGACAACCGTTTCTGACGCAAAAGCTGTGTCAATTTATGGTGGAAGAGTCCAAAACAGACAATCCCCGTACTGTTGAACAGGTCGTGCGTACACGTATCATAGAAAATTGGGAATCCCAAGATGAACCAGAACATTTGCGAACTATTCGCGATAGGATTCTAAGGGATGAGCAACGCGCACCTTATCTACTCGAGTTGTTTCAAAAAATTCGGCTTGCAGACGAGCAATCTGAAATTACGGCAGATGATACTTTGGAACAAAGCGAATTACAGCTTTCAGGGTTACTTTTTAAGCAGCAGAGTAAGTTAAGAGTTTACAACCCTATTTATAAAGAGGTTTTTGACTGCTATTGGATTGAAACTCAATTACGGAATCTGCGCCCCTATTCCGAAAATTTCAAGTTTTGGTTGGCTTCTGAATGTAAAGATAAATCTCGGTTGTTGCGGGGAAAGGCGTTGCAGGATGCTTTGGAATGGGCGAAAGATAAAAGTTTAAGTTACCAGGATAGGCAGTTTTTAGCAGCTAGCCAAGCCCAGGAAACAGAAGAGCAAATAGCTACTAAGGAACAAGAAGCTCAATTAGTAAGAGAGAGAAAGGATAGGGAAGCTGCAGAAAAAAGAAATCAGGTATTGACTGAAGCTAATCAGAAAGCTCAACGACGGATTCATATTGGAACTTTTGTTTTAATATTGACTTTATCATTTACCGGAATTTTAGGAATTCTGGCGAGTGACTTTAAAAATCAGGTTGATGACAGCCAAGAATTTATTAAAACAGCTCGTAAAATAGCCAATTTAGACACAAAACTCAAAGAGAAAGGTTACTGCAATGAAGAAAAAGAACGATTAGGGCAAGCAAATGAATCAGTAAAAAGATTAGACAAGAACCTTAATAAAGCTTTACTAAATCTTGGAGTAGCTGTTGCATATTTTCAGCTTGAAAAAAAACAAGGTTTAACAAAATCACAGAATTATCTAAAAACAGCATTGAAATATCTAGATATTCACAAGATTACTCCAGAAAAAGTAGACACTTCTAAGGACAATATGCAAATCCGTAGCCTTATATTGAAAACTCAAGGAGATTTATTGAAAGAAGCTGGAGCTAACAATGATGCAAAAAAGTTTTATAAAGAAGCATTCAACATTATTAATGAACAGCAAATAAGTCCATTTAATAAAAACCTTAAAGGAAATATTATTTCCAAGGGAAGTGTTGAAACTGTCTATAAAGAACTTATAGACTTACTCTCAAACCCTAATGAAGAAAAGCTCAAGAATGAGGTAAGAAAATCTCTGAAAAAATACTATCTAGATGAACTAGACAACTTACTGGCAAACGAGAAGTGGCTGGAAGCCGACAAGAAAACAGCAAATTTCATTCTCTATATTACTATGAGAGAAAAAGAACGTTATATCGATAAAGAATCCATTAATAATATTTCCTGTCCAGATCTCCGCGTTTTAGACAGTCTTTGGCTAAAATACTCAAATGGACATTTTGGTTTCAGCGTGCAAAAGCGTATTTACGAAGAAACGGGAAATAATCTTAGGTCTTACAACGAGGAAACTTACTTGCGTTTTGCCCGTAACGTGGGATGGCTTGGTGAAAAAGAGCGTTGGTTGGATTACGAGGCTCTGACTTACAATAAAGACAAAGCCCCGAGGGGACACCTTCCAACACGAGCATATCAAAGCCCTGGAATATCGCGAATCTCCGATATAATCTACACTTTTCCAACAAATCGTACAGAGATTTTCTTTCGCGCTGCGACTTGTGAACTTTAGCATATAGTGCGATTCGTTGGCTAGAATCGTTAACAGTAATAGCCCACATTGGTTAATAGGTTAAGCCAAAAGGCAAGGAAATGGTCGTTAGCAGTTTATATGGTGACTAATAAGCACTGAGCCAAACCTGGTGGATAGCATTACCCTAAAAACTTAATTAATGGTTGGTGGAACGAAGTAACCCTTTGTCGTCAAGAGTGTTAATCCTCTTCTCGGTTCCAGTCAATAGTCACGAAGCGCCGAGAGTTGAGCTTGGTGTATCGTTTTGTATCCCGTCTCGATGTCCTAAAAATCTTGAATAAATCTAGTTGAATAGCCAGCGTTGACAAGATAGTAACCGCAAGCATGTCGTAGTTGGTGTGGATACAGTTTGATGTTTAACCCAGCCGCAGCACCCAGTCTTGTCAAAAGCCTTTGCACAGCAGCGGGCGTTAGCGGTTCCTCTCGTTCCCCAACAAAAACGTAAGAATTCTTAGAATTACACTGTCAAAGCTTTGTCAAAGCTTCCACCTCATCTGCTGGAAGTGGATGCACTCCATTGTCACTACCTTTTTTACGAGTAATGAAAATTTCCTTATCTAGAAGTGAGATAGCGTCCCATCTCATTTCACAAGCTTCTGTTACCCTAAGCCCGTGGCGGAACATCAAAAGCACCAAATTTTGTCATCTACCACTGGGGCGCGAGACACTCGCGCCACCATTTACCATCTGCAAAAGCGCCTCAGAAATGATTGTTTGAGGAAGTTTCCCAGTTTCTTTGACCAATTCCTCCAATACAACTCCCGCCTCTTGGTCATAGCTTTTCCCACTCTGCCAATAACGTCGCCCATTCTTATCCATTTTCCAGATACTTACCTCTTCCTCTTCCGCCAGAAGTTCCCGCTCCATTTTCCGCATCAGCTTCGCGTCGTCCATCTTGGCTTCCACAGCCTCTTGAGTCACCTTATCACCAGTCGCGGTAAAGTAATCTCGTACAGGCTCCATCATGGGTGTAACTAACTGAAGCGCCATGATAGTCCCAACCTGCCATAACACCAATGGCAACCGGACAAGCTTTATCCGTTTATTCGCGTCGCGTTCTGTAATACCGTTTTCCTGCAAATACTCTTGCCACTTGCGCTTGTTCTTGCCACATTCTTGCTTCTTATCCGCCAATTGCTGTGCTATCTGCCGACTTGCATCCGCCTCTCTCTTAAGCAGTTCCTGAATTGTAGGATTTTTTTGTAAATTTTCTTCAGAAGCGATCGCAGTCGAGTCAAAATTTGATATCATGACTTTAAGTTAAATTGATAAACTACTAAACAAAAGCGCTCTAAGTTTGCGAGACAGCGGGCGCTTTTGTTTTTTGTATTGTACCATGCTTTTTTAATTAAAAAGCACAAAAAATATAAATTTCTATCCTATTTCCTAGGTTTATTTTTGTTACAAAACCCCCCATATTTAGCTGCACATTCTTAGCGCGTGATTTCCCCAACTTCAAAACAAAACAGCTGGATACTACCAGCCTGGCATAACATCAATAGCAACAAGACTTGCTTTATCGTTTATTTGCGTCGCTTTTTGTCAAATCCTTTTGCAAATCCTCTTGTCACTTGCGGTTCTTCTTGCTTCTTCTGGGCTAATTGCTCTGCTATCTGCTGCCTTGCAAGCGTCTCCAGTTTAAGCAGTTCCTGGATTGAAAGATTTTTTAGAAGATTATTCCTGTGAACGCGCTGAATCTCGGAAAAAATGGATTTCATAATTTTAGTTAATGAATAATAACTAAACAAAAGCGCCGTCGGTCTCTAAACTTTGAACGCTTTGGTTATTGTATCTTACCATGCTTATATAACTAAAAAGCACAATACATATAGATTTCAACCCTGTTTCCGAGGCTTATATTTCAAAGTTTTAGATGGACGAGCAACTTATTCAGCGGCTTTGCTAGATTCATTATTTGTGTGTTTAAATCTTTGATTTCATCCCAGTCAATGAACTGGGATGAATGAATAATGAGTTCAAGGCTTGTGCGATGGCACGGAGTGCCCGCCTTCGCAGCGATCGCTTCTGGAGAAACCCCTTGTCAATACCAGCGATCGCTTCTAGAGAAATCTCTTGTCAATACCAGCGATCGCATCTTAACCTTCCTTTTTCTCCAGAAGTGCATTTTTTGTCCATCTGGGTATGAACAGCAGGGCAAATGTTAGCCTAGATGATATCGATTCCGATTTTTTTGCATCACGCATTCTTATGCACCCGAACGTAAAGAAGTAAGCATTATGGCGCAATGTTGACCAATTATCTCCCAACACAAGTTAATCAACTAACAGACGCTAAAGCTCGCGCTTTCGTTCAAAATATTGAGAGAATTGCCCTAGCCACCTCCCTCAGTCAACAACCAATTCTCACAACCTATATCCACAAAGGTAGGGGAAGAACACCAATTCTGCTGTTGCACGGCTTCGACAGTTCCATCCTAGAGTTCCGTCTTCTGTTACCATTACTTGCGGCTCAAAATGAAACATGGGCAGTAGATTTGTTAGGTTTTGGCTTTACACAAAGGCAAAAAGAAATAAACTACAGCCCAACTGCAATCAAAATTCACCTTTACGAGTTTTGGAAAACTTTAATCAACCAACCGGTCATACTAGTAGGTGCGTCTATGGGAGGCGCAACTGCAATTGACTTTACTCTCACTTATCCATTAGCTGTGGAATCGCTAGTACTGATTAATAGTTTGGGTTACACTTGCGCCCCCGCCTTTAGTAAATACTTGTTTCCTCCTTTTGACTTCTTTGCTGTAGAATACCTACGTCAACGCCTGCGAGTGGCATTAAATTTTGGCAGTATTTTAGCTAATTTAGATGCGAAAATGCTTTTGGCTATTCAGTGCGCGATGCTACACCAAGAAATGCCGCTTTGGCATGATGCCATGATTTCTTATGTTAAAACTGGTGGTTATAACGACTTGGCGAATTCTATTCCCCAAATTGACAAACGAACGCTGATTTTATGGGGAGAAGCTGATGATATGCTCCCATATTTAGATGCAGAAAAATTTCATCAAGATATTGCCAATTCTCAACTCATAAAGCTCAAGAATTGCGGTCATGCTCCCCAAGTTGAACAGCCTGAAATCACAGCCCAATATATTTTGCAGTTTTTGAATAACTGTAGTTTAGACTCTTTGTCTGTCTCATTAATTTTGATATGTCGTAGGAGTCAGATCCCCGACTTCTTTAAGAAGTCAGGGATCTTGTAACCCATTAGAATTCAATACGGTTCACTTAAGGTTGATGTGTAAAAATCATGTGTGTAGAGACGCGCCATGGCGCGTCTCTACATTGTGTTCCTGATAAGGGTTATGGTCTTATCTGAACCGTATTGCATTAGAATTAATGCGATGAACCACTCTTTGTCTGTCTCATTAGTTTTGAGGGATTCGTAGTGAGCGCTCTTTGCGCTCTCGGAGTTTAGGACGCGCATTCCTTACTACGAACTTATACAACCATACAGCAATACCAACAAAGATTTTTCAATGTGGCTAAAATTTGGCGTAGATGAAGATGGGACACTGGTAAGTATCTCAGATGTGACCAAGGGAAAAACCTCACTTAAGTGTCCTTATTGCAATTGCAGGCTGACTGCCAAAAAAGGCAAGATAAAAGAACATCATTTCGCCCATACAGAAGAAACCTGCCGTCCGGTATCAACTGGTGATTTTCCAGTTCTACCACTCTATGACAACTTCAACATTCATTTATCAGGAAAGGATTTAAAGCAATTGAAACTACTCTGGCAAGAGTATGGCTCCAAAAATTACTTTATAAGTTCTGACCTAGTTCCTTCTGGTCTAATTCGAGCAGGATTATTACAAAAAAATGTTTTTACTTTCCCACCTCAATATGAATTTATTACTGAATCAACAAACGGTTAGGAGGTTTAAACATGGCTAGTAATGCAGAGACACCATCTTCCACAAACAACAATGCTCCTAAAAAACTTCTAACTATCGGAGCAGCACTTGCCCTTGCTTTGGTAGGTGGCGTTGCTTTCGCCAAAACAAGAGCTATTGAGCCTGCTGTGAATCAAGTAATAACACTTAGTCACGATGTAAAAATGGCAGGCGACTTGCAACAGCCTGCTGACTACAAACCAGGCTTAAATAGAGTAACTTTCCAAAGTGAAGGCGTCAAGATGGTGGGCAACTTGCATTTGCCTGCTGATTACAAACCAGGCGATAAACTTCCAGCGGTTGTAGTTACGGGCGCGTGGACAACGGTGAAGGAGCAAATGCCTGATTTGTATGCTAAAAAGCTTGCAGAACAAGGGTTGGCGGCTTTCACATTTGATTTTCGCTTCTGGGGTGAAAGCGGCGGTGAACCACGTCAGTATGAATCGCCACAAAAGAAAATTCAGGATATCAAGAATGCAGTAAGCTACTTGCGATCGCTACCCATGATTAATGCCAACCAAATCGGTGGCTTGGGCGTGTGTGCTAGTGCTGGTTATATGGCAGAGGCAGTAGCTGAAGATACCAGATTCAAATCATTCGTAACCGTCGCTGCATGGTTGCACGACCCTGAATCTCTGCGTTCAGTCTTTGGTGAAGAAGGAGTGCGTCGCAAGATGCAAGCTGGGATAGCTGCACAAAAGAAATTCGCTCAAACGGGTTTAGTGGAGTATGTGCCAGCTTACAAGCAAAATGACCCAAAAGCTGCCATGTCGAGTCCGTTAAGTTATTATGGCAGTTCTTCTCGCGGTGCGATCGCCCAGTGGAAGAACCAGTTTGCAGAGATGTCGTGGGTAGAATGGTTGCAGTTTAATGCTCTTGCCGCAGCTCCCAAAGTCAATGTTCCGACGCTTTTTATTCACAGTGACAATTCAGCTTTACCAAATAGCGTGCGTAAATTTTACAATACCATGCCTGGACAGAAGAAGTTGTTCTGGACACAAGGTCAGCACACTGACTTCTACGATCAAGAGCCATATGTAACTAAGGCGGTGCAAGTTGCTGCTGTTCACTTCAAAAACACGCTAAAAGACACGAAAACTGCCCAAAAATAAATTATTGATGATAATATCCCGCAGAAACATAGTTTTCACAGCTAGTGCCGGAGTTGCTTTTCTGATAACACAGATGACTACTGCCCAAGCTCAAATAAGGAATCGCAGGAATCAAACTATGAATCATGATGTTGCTCAACAAGCATTGGATCGCCAGGAAATTATCGAAACAGTTAACAAAATTGGCTTGATGGCAGATTTGCGTAACTGGGCTGAGTGCCGTGCTTCCTTTAGCGATCAAGTTGAATTCGATTATACTTCCATGTTAGGCGGTCAACCTACCACTGTCAGCGCAGATACCCAAATCCAGCAGTGGAAAGACTTTTTTGCCAGCACCTTCAAAACGACTCAGCATCTCATTGGTAGCCATACACTCACCCTCAAGGGAGATACTGCCACCTGCATTTCTCATTTTCAAGCACATCACGTTTTCCTAGATACTAGTGAAGGTAAAACTTGGACTTTGGGGGGAACTTACCATCACGAGTTATCTCGGACTAGTGACACTCCTACACCGACAGTCGCGGTACGGTGTAGGCTTCTGCCGGAAAATATCCGGAGCAGAAATTCGTTCGTGGTACTCCAGAGCGTTTCCCACTACCGCAGTTTACAGTCAGGCACGTGTCCCTCCCGACTTGAATGATTGAAAACCATTCCCCTACGTTCCTTGAAGATTTTACATACCAGAGGCAGGAGGCGCGCATATAGCATATTTAAAACCCCACTTCCTGGCAAAACCCTATATCTTCAGTTGTCTAGGTACAGATGGTTGACCAGCATTTTAGTCTTTGTCAACACTTCTTTATGGT
This sequence comes from Scytonema sp. HK-05, assembly GCF_963872035.1. NCBI lineage: Bacteria > Bacillati > Cyanobacteriota > Cyanophyceae > Nostocales > Scytonemataceae > Scytonema > Scytonema sp. HK-05. The sequence continues at coordinate 113,426 of NZ_CAWMYC010000091.1, read as the reverse complement.
AGCATTATGGGTGGTGATTGGCTATCCATTATGAAAGAAGCACGATTAAGTTTAAGAATATCGACTCGCAGATTAAATAAACTACGGTTATATGCTGCAAATAGAGATAAGACGATTACTCAAATTGTTGAAGATTGGGTTGACAGGTTACCCAACACAGAGAGTGACAAAAACTCGGGCACCCTGTCCCGCGCTGACTGACAGCCAGCATAGGTCAAGGGTGCACCAAGTTTTTGTCCGCCTTATATCCCGACGCTAAACGGAGTACCGTTATAGCGCGGGGCTTACGGCGAAGAAGCTAAAGGCTGGAAAGTTACCAAGATGAAAATGACTGCCCTTTGGCAAGAAGGAAGTAGCCCCTTCTCCAAATAAGCACTACAGACATTATTTTACAAATCACTTAACAACGACTATGCGATATAAATTACTTGGCAAAAGCGGATTGCGAGTTTCGGAACTTTGCTTGGGAACGATGACCTTTGGCGAAAACGTTAACTGGGGCGCATCCTACGAAGAAAGTCGGAAAATCTTCGACACATTCCTTGAGGCAGGCGGTAATTTTATTGATACTGCCAACGAAATTTATACTGGCGGTAACAGCGAGAAGTATTTGGGTGAGTTCATCGCTGCTGACAGAGAAAAAATTGTACTCGCGACAAAATACACCGACACTCCGCCTACCACAGATCCTAACCGAGGTGGAAATCAACGCAAAAGCATGGTGCAGTCGGTTGAGCGCAGCTTGAAGCGCCTAAAAACTGATTATATTGACTTGCTGTGGCTGCATTCCTGGGATTTTATGACTCCTGTAGAAGAAGTCATGCGTGCCTTTGATGATTTGGTGCGTGCAGGGAAGGTGCTTTACATCGGTGTTTCCGACGCGCCTGCTTGGGTGGTGTCGCAAGCGAATATGCTGGCACAACTCCGGGGTTGGACACCGTTTATCGGCTTGCAGATAGAATATAGCTTGATTGAGCGCACACCAGAACGGGAACTGCTACCAATGGCGCGTGCTTTAGATATTGGTATCACAGGTTGGTCGCCTTTAGCAAGCGGTATTTTGACAGGTAAGTATAGCAAGAAGAATCAGAGTCAAGAATCAACGGAGTCCAAGCGACTGGAAAAAGTGCAGTGGACTGAGATTGATGAGCGAAAGTTGGCGATCGCCGACACTGTTGTTCAAGTCGCAGAGGAAATAGGACGTAAACCCTCACAAGTTGCTATTAACTGGGTACGCAGCAAAGGCGTCATTCCCATTTTGGGAGCAACTAAGCTATCCCAAATTCAAGACAACCTCGCTTGTCTAGATTTCCAATTATCTCCAGAACACATACAGAAACTGGATGAAGTTAGCTTCCTTGAGCTTGGCTTCCCCCACGACTTCTTAGTCAATACGAGAGGAGCAACCTTCGGCGGGACTTTCGAGTTAATAGACAATCACCGTAGTTGAAAATAAGCCTGATAGATAAACTTTTGTCGGATCAGAGGGGATAGGCAGCGAGAGTGCAACTAATGGTAAAGTGCGCCAATGAGCAGGGCAATGATGATCGGAATAAGAATGGGGATAGCAACTATCAGTCCCCATTTGCCAAACTTAATCTCTTCACCTTCAGATTTTAGGAGTGCAATCCAGCCACCAACTCCCATCAATATCCAAAGACACCCAAAGGCAATGAAGATAACAAACACTGAGTCATTCATTTTCTTTATTCTTCACTCATTTTGTTAGACTTAGGGATTTCCAAGAAATAAATTCTCCATCTTGTGGGGTGGAGAGAAGTCCGAGCGGAGGTTTCCTCTGATTGCGCGGAGCGCAGTGCCCTCTGGGCAATCGGAACTTCGGGGCATCCTGCCCGCCCTGAATACTGGGACGGGTGGGGACACCCATCCCACAAGAAAATTTGGGATATTTTTTTATTTGGAACTCCCTTACGGACTATACAAATACATCTACATATGGATTGATCATAGCTCGTTAAACTTAAGCATTGACAGAAGTTTGCTGCATATGATGTTCATACCTTATTTGCTGAAGACCAGTTGAGCGAGTGAAAGCTTTCCTTGTTTAGCTTCTATCAAATTCTCTGGTTTGACTAGGCAAGATAGTCCTTTTTAGCAGTAACTTAAAATCTGATCCAGCCGTTTCGATGGTATTCACATCCTGTCTCTTCCGTCAATGCGTAAGTCCTATTTACGTTTAATTTCGCCCACGTACTTATATTGCCCTAACCTGGGTGCAAAGTCGTAGCAATACTCTGCACCTGAAAACTAATGTTTATCTAAGGTATTTTCATTGCTTTATAGTTAAGCTGGCTCTATGAGTAATAAAAAAAAATTATATGATTTTTCTCTTGTAATTTTTAAACTTTATCAATATAGTTTTTTACATAAGCATAGAAAAGTTACTATAAAAATCAAAAAAACCATAGAGTAGCACAGGAGGAGCCGAATGATAGCACTTGTTGAACAACGTCAACGCAGATTAACGATGCAGTCTATTGAAATGATTCCTGGTACTACAGCAATCCGCTGCTTGGATTGGGATCGCGATCGCTTCGATATTGAATTCGGACTCCAAAATGGCACAACTTACAACTCTTTTTTAATACAAAGCGAAAAAACAGCTTTAATTGATACTTCCCATGAAAAGTTTCGCCAGCTGTACTTAGATACTGTGTTGGGACTGATTGACCCACAAAAGCTGGATTACTTGATTGTTAGCCATACTGAACCAGACCACAGTGGATTGGTCAAAGATATACTAGCACTGGCTCCTCAGGTAACCGTTGTTGGTTCTAAGGTGGCAATCCAGTTTCTAGAAAATTGGGTACACGCTCCATTTAAGCAACAGATTGTGAAAAATGGCGATCGCCTAGATTTAGGTAACGGACACGTCCTGGAATTTGTGATTGCGCCTAATCTGCACTGGCCTGACACAATATTCACTTATGATACCAAAACGCAAATTCTATATACCTGTGATGCGTTTGGTATGCACTATTGTGACGACCATACTTTTGATGAAGATTTAGACCTGATCGAAGAAGATTACCAGTACTATTACGACTGCTTGATGAGACCAAATGCTCGCTCAGTGTTGTCTGCTCTCAAGCGGATGAGTGAGTTGCCAGAAATTGCAACCATAGCCACAGGTCACGGTCCTCTACTCCATCACAATGTTACCGAACTGGTAGGTCGCTATCGTCAGTGGAGCCAAGAGCAAGCAAAGGCAGAAACAACAGTTGCCGTCTTTTATGTCTCAGATTATGGGTATAGCGATCGTCTTTCTCAAGCTATTGCCCACGGTATCACGAAAACGGGTGTGGCAGTGGAAATGATGGATTTGAAGTCGGCTGATCCTCAAGATGTCAGAGAATTGGTCAGCATTGCCAGTGGATTGGTGATTGGTACTCCACCAACGACAGGACCTATCGCTGCTTCTGCTCAAACTGCCATGAGCACTGTTCTAGCGGCTGCCAAAGCCAAGCAGTCCATTGGTGTATTTGAATCCGGAGGTCGGGATAGTGAATCAGTGTATTTACTGTTCAACCAGTTCCGTGACTTAGGGCTCAATCCTGTCTTCTCACCAATTGTCGTTAAGGAAACACCAACTGATGCCACATACCATTTGTGTGAAGAAGCTGGAACAGACATGGGGCAGTGGTTGTCCCGCGATCGCAATATCAAGCAAATCAAAGCCATAAATTCTGAGCTAGAGAAAGCCTTGGGACGGTTAAGCTCTGGGCTGTACATCCTCACGACTCAAAAAGGCAGTTTCAGTAGTGCTATGTTGGCTTCCTGGGTAGCGCAAGCTAGTTTTAAACCCTTAGGCATAACAGTTTTGGTAGCTAAAGACCGTGCCATTGAATCTTTGTTGCATCCAGGTGACCACTTCGTTCTGAACGTTTTGGAAGAAGGTAATTCTCAGAGACTAATGAAGCACTTCCTCCAGCGCTTTGCTCCTGGTGCTGATCGTTTTGAAGGAGTCAAAACTTACTCAGCAAACAATGGTTGTCCCATTTTGGCAGACGCCCTTGCCTATTTAGAGTGCGAAGTCAAAAGCCGTATGGAGTGCGGTGATCACTGGAATATTTACAGCACTGTCTCTATAGGTCGTGTCTCTAAACCTGATGCTCTGACTGCGGTTCACCATCGCAAAGTTGGCAATCACTATTAAGTATAGGCGTTGCATAAGTTCGTAACTTTTTTAAACGCAGAGGAACGCGCTTGGTAGCGCAGCGAAAAGTTCTGCAGGAGATGAGACCAGTACCGCAGTTTCTTACGGAGGGTTTCCCGGAGCAGCGCCCCTGGCGTTCGCCCTAAGGCGTGCGCTCCGCGCATACCCGTTCGCCGTAAGGCGTGGCGTTAGCCATAGGGGTTTCCCGACCTAGGAAACTTTTCAAGACAAAGGGACGCAGAGTGTCGCTAAATTTAATGAATGAAATGCTGTACTAAGCCCCTAGGTGCTGGGTATTGAGGCAGAAGTTGTGAGAAAAATGCTTGCGCTCTGGTCTGTTTTTGCGCTTACTCTTGATGTCGCTTGATTTTGAATAGGATATACCAGTCACTGGTTAGTGACAAATAACAAATTTACTCAACTCAATAAATCTATGCCAGACATAAAACTACGCGATGTTCAGGTTGCCTCGATTGGTGCTGACACGACTGTGCTGCGATCGCGCACTTGGGATAGACTCAAATTTGAAGTCGAATACTCGCTACAAAAAGGAACGACAGCCAACTCTTACCTGATTCAAGCTGAGAAAAGCGCTGTTTTGGACCCTCCTGGAGAATCGTTTACAGAGATTTACCTGCATGAACTACAGCAACACGTTGATTTAAAACATCTCGATTACGTAATTTTAGGTCATATCAACCCAAATCGTTGCGTGACGTTGAAGGCTTTGCTAGAGTTAGCTCCTCAAATTACCTTTATCTGCTCCAAAGCTGGTGCAGTTGCTCTACGTACAGCATTTCCAAAACGAGACCTAAAAATAAGTGTTGTCAGAGGGGAAGAAGTTCTGGATTTGGGTCAAGGTCACAAACTACAATTTATTGCTGTCCCCACGCCACGTTGGCCAGACGAACTTTATACCTATGACCCTGAAACTCGCATTTTGTTTACCGATAAACTATTTGGTACTCATATTTGTGGGGATGAAGTTTTTGATGAAGGTTGGAAACGCCTAGACGAAGACAGACGACACTACTATGATTGCCTTCATGCTGCTCAATTTCGCCAGGTAGAAATAGCACTTGACAAGTTTGCTCCTTTATCAGTCAATTTCTATGCTCCTGGTCACGGTCCTCTTGTACGCTTCAGCAAAAGCCGACTCAGCCATGACTATCGCCAGTGGAGTCAGCAGCAGAAGGATAAAGACTTGACAGTAGCAATGATTTATGCATCAGCCTATGGAAACACAGCGACTTTGGCACAAGCGATCGCCAAGGGCATTACCAAAGCGGGTGTGGCAGTAGAACTCATTAACTGTGAGTTCACTGATCCTACTGAAATTCAAGCAGTTGTTGAAAAATGCGATGGATTTATCATCGGTTCGCCCACATTAGGGGGACATATGCCCACACAAGTACAAACAGCCTTGGGTATTGTGCTTTCAACTGCTACTAAAAGCAAGTTAGCAGGTGTGTTTGGTTCCTATGGCTGGAGTGGCGAAGCAGTTGATGAGATTGAAAACAAATTACAAGATGCAGGGTATCACTTTGGCTTTGACACGATGCGGGTTAAGTTCAAACCCACTGATGCCATCCTGCAACAGTGTAAAGAAGCCGGAACTGACTTTGCTCAAGCCTTAAAAAAGGCGAAGAAAATTCGCGCTCCCCGACAACCCGTGAGTGATTCCCAAATTGACCGAACTGAACAAGCGGTGGGGCGAATTATTGGACCTCTGTGTGTGGTTTCTGCCAAACGTGGAGAGATCAGCAGCGCGATGCTCGCCTCTTGGGTGACTCAGTCTAGCTTTAATCCCCCTGGTTTGACAGTCGCAGTTGCTAAAGACAGAGCTATTGAATCTTTAATGCATACAGGAGACAATTTTGTCCTGAATATCTTGAAAGAAGGCATGAACCTCAGACGGCACTTCCTCCAACCCTTTGCACCTGGACAAGATCGCTTTGTTGGCTTGGCAACTCAAACAGCCCAAAATGGCTGTTCCATCCTCAACGATGCTCTCACTTATTTAGAATGTACAGTCCACAGCCGGATGGACTGCGGTGATCACTGGGTTGTTTATGCCATAGTCAACAGTGGTCAAATATTACAGTCTATGGGGATGACTGCAATACATCAGCGCAAATCGGGCAGCCAGTACTAAGCAATTCATAAGGTACGGTATTCAAAAAGAAGAAACTCACTTCTGGCAGGCATCTTGCCTGTTGACTATGTGCACTTCTTTTGGCGTGAGCGCTAAATTTTTCAACAATACTTTTCATAATCCAGTAGGAGCTTAAATGCAAAAGTCCCTTGAGAAGCCATCCACAAATCGATACGCATGGTTGAATCGGAATAGCCTTGTGCGATGTCTTGAAGCTGTCCAAGACTTACTTGTGATTTCTTTGTGTATTGGTCTGTTCAGCTTCATGACAATTCAGTTGCGAGCCATGTTCTATTCGCTGCTACCTCCCCTGAATTTTCAAGTTGTCACCTCAGATATTCTATTTTTGTTGATTTTAGTTGAGTTATTTCGACTGCTGATTATTTACTTACAAGAGCAACGAATATCTATTGGCGTAGCAGTAGAAGTATCCATCGTATCCGTTCTGCGAGAAGTGATTGTGCGGGGAGTGCTGGAAGCACACTGGAGCCAGATTTTAGCCTCTTGTGCCTTTTTGCTTGTTATGGCGGTATTACTAGTCGTTCGAGTTTGGTTACCACCAACCTTCAGCGGCATTGATCCTGAACGTCGTCTCTCTATGAGAAATAAATTACTTACGCCAGATCAATTATCTGAATCTATTCATCCTATGGACTCTCCAGTTACAGCTTCTATTTTGGCAGAAGACAATAATCGGGTTAGAGGCGAATATTGAAAGTTAAAAACCCGCTGCAAGTCTAACTTAACAGCTAGGTACAGGGAGTAGGCAGGACTTACGCACAAAGTTTGTTCGTTCAGACTAGGTGTGTAAGTCCTGTTCTATTCGTTTGTGCCAGTCTGCTTTACCCAATAAATGACTGTGTTATGAGAGACTCCAGTTCTTCTTTCAATTTCGCGAAAACCAACACCATCGCGATACAGTTCCAAGCATTGCTGCTTCACTTCATCGCCGTATCCTTGCAATGAGTACGCCTCAGGGAATTGCTTACCACAGTCTTTGCAGATGTAACGCTGCTTGCCATGACGATGCCCATTTTTAGAAATGCGCTCTCCACCACAGTGCGGGCACATCATTACCTTCATTACTTTATTGTGCAAATCTTCATCCCCTACATGAGGCTGTAAGTATGCAATCAGCAGCGCCTCGATTTGCTCAAAAATCTGCTGGCGCTGAGTTTCATCGCTGCGTAGTGCCAGTAGTAACAAAGTATTATAGGCATGGGTGCAGACTTGAGCCAGTAAATGGCAATGTTCGGGACTCAATGCTGGATTGCGCCCTCGCAGCAGTTTTGCGATAAAATTGATGGCTTCCTCGGTAAAGCTATCATCAATGTTTTGAAAGATGGTTCGGGATGTGAAGTACTGCACAAAGACCATCCGACAAGTGGGCTGCTCAAAAAGTTTCTGGAATGCTCCTGCCAAAGTTCGGATAAATCCCTCCAAAGGCAGTTGAATGATTTCTGGCTGATTCAGCTTTGTCCATACGGCGTGTACTCGCTCGACGTGACGCAATTCCAAAGCGTGGAAAATTGCCAATTTATCTGGAAAAAACTGGTAAAGCGAACCTATGGCTGTGTCAGCACGAGCGGCGATCGCATGAGTTGTCGCCGCCTCGAAACCCACTTCATCAAAGACCTCAGCTGCTGCATCTAGAATGCGTTCGATACGCTCTTGACTGCGCTTTTGCTTGGGCTGACGGCGCATGGATGCCTTTTTGTTTGAATTCACCCTTGCACCCCTTCGCTCGTCACCAATCCTCTTGACAAACATGAATTGTTACTCATTAATTATAATAAAAGCGAATAATTAGTCACATTTTATTTTGCGATCGCACCTGAGCGTAGTTGAGTTGCCCTAGCAGGCATTTCAACACAACTCAGATATAGCGGTTCTGGTGTTGAGTGCAATACATCAAGTTAGGAGAACCACAGATGGACACAGATGGACACAGATGGACACAGATAAATAATTACTTCATCCAAACAAGAAGCGCCATATATGCTACATCCACCGCAAGCAGATTTTGTTTGCGTCAAATTGGACTGGCAAAGGCGTGGTTTGCAACTACGAACTCCTCAAATCAAAATTGACAAACTACTAGTAAATCAGGAGAGTAATACCGATGTCTATGCTTGCTGGTGCGCCCTGGCTATTAGCACACAAGTCTATGTTGGAAATCAACAAGCCAAAAAAAGTATCCCTTTACGGAACTGATTATGTACTTTGGCAAGATAAAACTGGTAACGTGAATGCCCTACCCAACGCGTGTCCCCATATGGGAGCTATGTTGTCTGAAGGGTGGTGTCAAGAACGTGAAGATAAAACGAGTGTAGTAGTCTGTCCTTTTCATGCACTTGAGTTTGATGGTGAAGGCTGCACGATTTTGCCAGGTTCCAAAAAGAAAACTCTACCGCAACTAGAGCCGCTAGAACTGATTATTCAAGATGATTTTATTTGGTCATACGGCGGCTTTGAACCCAAAATACCGATTCCCAATATTCTTAATGAAATTGCCTCGCAATACGAGTTTATCGGTCATACAGCTGATACTAGCGTGGAGACTGATTTGCTGAGTATGCTGCTGGTTATGCACGACTACAATCACCAAAACGGTACCCATCGACCTTTATTTAGGATTGAGGAAGTGCATTTTGAGACTTTTCAGGATAAGGGTCATCATTCGCATGCATTTTACAGTATGCCCACAGCACAAACTACCTTGGGTGAAAAACTGACAAATCCAAGTATGTTGCTGCTACCAAAAGTTATTAAGGCTCATCTGGAAAATCACTTTCCGTCCTTGGTGATATTACATACAGAAATCGGAATGGGCAAAATAACTCAAATCCACTTGTTTGTACCAGAGTCGAAAAATCGGACACGAACTTATATACTGATGTATGGCATAGCGAAAAATCCAGCATTTAAGGCTCTAGGGAAGACGGCTCTCAACTTGGCAAAAGTTGTGGTTGAGCAAGATAGTGATATCTTGCGGAAGATTTACCCGAATACACCCCAAAAAATTAAGCTCAACAACGAAGTTGGTATGGATTGGGTAAGGCGCAATTTTGACACTTGGCCTGAAATTGTAGAACCGAACCTCAGTTTACAAAAGCCACTGAAGGTGTAAGACTGATTGCGAAGAATAATTATAGCACATTGAGAGCCATTTTAGGAAGTCACTTTAAGAAACTTCATTAATAAATGGTGCAATTCCCCGAACAAACTCAGCAGTTGATTCATACGGTAAAACATTCCGACCAGGCATTTTAATTCCACGTCCTTGGGGTAAACAGGCGAGATAATCTGCCAAGCGTTCATCTGGTGATTCTTTTTTACCTTCTTGGCTAATACTTGATGCTGTTTCCCCCACAACTACCAAAGTAGGTTGTTTGATAGAAGCAATAGCTTGACTATAATCTTTGCGCCAAAAACCAGCCAAGAAAGAAAACACTGCATGACGACTTTCGGGATTTTCTGCACCTTGTTCCAAGGTCTTTAACCATTCAGCATCAACAGCATCAGATGAGTCAAACAATTGACGTGTTGAGAAATCACGCAAAAACTTTTCTCTTCGGGCATAGCGATAAAAAGCATTACCCAATGGTGAATCTAATAGATTCCAAATGAGTTTATCTTGCCATTGGGACGTTTCTTTCGTAATGATTGCCCAAGCTGGAGGAACGGCTAGTACAAGTCCGGCGATTAAATTTGGTTCCTTTTTAACTAATTCTATTGCAACCGGAAATAAAGCACCTTGTACTACCAAAATGACAGGTTTCTGGACGACTGTTTGTAAAAAGTGTTGCAGCTGTTGCGCCCAATCTTTGGGAGTGTAAGCCACATGAGGCATATCGCTTTCACCGCATCCCAACAAATCGGGGTTGTAAATCGGATTACGGTGACCTTGTTTATACGATTCTTGGCAAAACCTCTGCCAAAATTGCCGCGACAACCCAACGCCAATTGGGTGAATTAAAAGCAGGGGAATACCTTCAGCGGTTGAATTGGTTGGGTTATGAATTTCATAGGCGCAGCGATAATTTTTCCAGGTGTAAAACTGGGTTGGAGATGTTGTTTTATCTTGAGTAATCATATGTTTAAGAGTAAGGAACCGCTGAGGTGCTGAGGACGCAGAGCAAGAACTCTTTTAAAATATCATCTGTGGATGAATCAATTTGTATCCTGCGTCTTTTATCTTTTTATTAGACACCTTGGCGTTATATGGGCGCTTACTCTCTTGGGAAGAATCCCATTTAACTTTAGGTAGATTGTGTGTTTCACACACACGATCAAGTAATTCTCCAGTTGTGAGATGGGCATCATCAACTAAGTTATAGATGCCTTGCAGTCGATTCCGGCGGGCAAACCTAATACCACCAATAATGTCATCAAGGTGAATCCAATTTGTTGTATCCTTGCCATTGCCAGGTCGGGTTGTACCAGCATACCGACCAAATATTTTTACCAATTCTCGCCCTGGACCATAAATTCCTCCTAATCGCAAAATACAAACACGGAGGTTTTCACTTGATGCTGAGAGTAAAACTTGCTCGGTATCGCTAAGAATTTGCCCATTTTGGTTAACGGGTGCAACCGATGATTCTTCATTTACCCACTCTCCGCTTTTGTCGCCGTAAACAGCGTAACTCCCTGTATATATCAGTTGCTGCACGCTGGGAATCTGCTTCAAGACAGAGGCTAAAGTTTGAGCAGTGTGTAGATAAGTTTCTTCGTAAACATCGGCACTTTTTGCACCGACACTCAAAAGCACAACATCTTGATTTCTCAATACTGATTTGAGCAAGTCTGAGTCGTTTCCTTGTACTACTACGACTTGTTGGGCTACTGTTTGTAATTCTGGGACACGTTCAGGAGTGGTTGTGGTAGCGGTGACGACAAAACTCATATTTTGTTGCCAATATTGAGCAACTGCACAACCGACATATCCGCAACCAATAATCGCAACGTTCATTGTCGTAGTTATTCGTAAATTTTGCCATCAGGCATGATTGCGCCAACCAAGTTAGCTCCAATCAGTTTAACAAGAAGTCTGTCACCAGAACGAATACGCGCTCCTGTTAAATTTGCTCCCCGCAAATCTGCTCCGCTCAAATCTGCTCCAATTAAGTTAGCACCACGTAAATTGGCTTCTCTCAAGTCGGCTAAAAGTAGGTTAGCTCTAAATAAATTTGCTTCAGACAAATTTGCACCTGTAAGATTTGCTTTGTGCATAAACGTATCACTGAGGTTTGCACCACATAAGTTCGCATAACTCAGGTTTCTACCAGATAAATCTCTGCCTTGTAAGTTTGCGCGACTAAAGTCTTTTCCACTTAAGTCTGGGTTTTGCTTTGGTGGTTGATGGGTTTTTTGGGTTGGCTGTTTGTGTGCAGGTGGCGCATGATGATGTAATTTTTGATACTTCATTTTTGATAAGCGCAATTGTTCACGAGCCTCATTAATGTCTTGTAGCTTTTTTTGCGCTTTCTCTTGTAAGCGCGTATTGTCTTTTGGGAGGCGATCGGGATGCCATACAAAAGCCAAATCTTTATAAGCTTGGGTCACTTCGTCAAATGTTGCCCCAGGCTCTAATTCCAACACTCTATAATACTGCTCCAACTCGCTCATAAGACGTTTCAGTGGAAATTATCTTAATTATGAGTGATGCAACCGATTAGCGGCTGAATTATTTGTCAAACTTTTTTGCTATTGGGTAATTTTAGCGAAAACCCGAGACTTCTCAGTATTATTTGCAAAGCTTGAGATTACACTTGAGCAACAGTAACTTTCTGTTTTACTACGCCATACGAGTATGTTAACAGATGCAGTTTTTCAAGAAAATGCAACAAGCATCTTGTACCCACGTCTCATACTCTATACTTTACATAAGTTTGAATTGAAATTGCTTTTTAAAACTGTTAAAAATGACATACTCCTTAATATTGTGTAATTTATTTTTTTGTTTTGTAAATTTTATTAAGTTGCCGCAGTTTCTCGAATCTTTAGATAGCTGCTAACATTTCTAGGATAGAAACATCACCACCGCGCTTCAGCCTGGAAAATTAAGCAACGCCCGAGATTTTCCAATATCTATTGTTAAGTCATAAGCTTTAAGCCATTGAAGTGATTATGACCTGCGGCTTAACACCAAGTCTTTCTTAATTTTCAAAGACCTAGAAAACGCTGTTGTATGGCTCGCCAGTATGCCATAAGTGGAATTTGATAAATTTCAATAAAAAGCCAAACAATAATTGTAAGATGCGACAACAGAGTTAATATCGTCCAGATATATGGTAGCCAAGATAGGGGAGTTGCTGGATGGGGTGGGAAATTATAAGCCACTACCCCAATTAAAGTTGTTGGCAAAAGTACAAAAGCAGCAGCAGCTATCACATAGCCCCAACCAAATTCTACACCTTCTATTTGCGCTTCTGTCCAATTAAAGCCATTCCAATGCCAAATGAGGGGCGGTTGTCTGGATGGCATTTTAAGAAGCTGTTGTTCTACGTTGACAGTAAAAATTTGTTGACAGAAGTCACAAGACATAGCCTCCATGAGTGGCATATGACTAATCTTACCCACACGACAGACAGGGCAGGGGTAAACTCCTTGATAATTGAAAGATGTGGTTAAAACTTTGGTACTGGGCATAATAATACTTGGTCGTCTTCAAGTGTTAATACAGTCAATTGTGAGTTAAGAAGAACTCAGTTGTCAGAACGCAGAACACAGAACCGGACATCCCCATGAATAAATGCGCGGGTATTTAAAGTGCGGACGCTTTGTTTCTAAGAGAAAGCGGGCACACTGCGCGTTGGCGGAGATTGCGCTTTGCGCTTACGCACTACGTGTCTTGAAACAATTCTTTTTCTTCTTTCCATAACGGAGTTGGGAGCTTGCATCCTTTTACTTATTCCTCCAAGCTGACTACTGAGTTCTGAGTTCTGAGTTCTTTCTTCGGTCAAAATGATGAATTATGAATTATGAAATGAGCAGTCCACACCAATTTCTCATTCAGCATTCATACATTCATTGTTTCTCCATGCTCTGTGAAATAAAATATTTTTAAAGTTCTGTAAATGAGATGATAGCCAGCCAGCAATAAGTTTTGATTGCCAGAATTGTACTGAGTTTAACGCTTTTTTTTTAGTTATGGTGGTCTTGACGCGACTCGTTTCCTATGCTAACGTCAGAAAACATAAGTGTAAATTAAATTATTCAACCAAACGCCTGACAAATGATCAGCAGCAATTCCTATTTTTATTTTTGGTTTAGGGTGGTTCACCGGGAGTGAGTCAAGTTTCCTTATGGAAACCGCCCGGTGAACCGCAGAGCGAACTCTGCGGTTTTTGTTTTTTAAGGAGTGAAATTTCATCGTGATGACCTATTTCAGTAGCTGGTTTTATGGCTTTTACTTTTACCCCAGAATAAGTTCCGGGTAAGTCGCGTCATGTCGATGAATCGTTAAAGCCCGGAACTGACAAAGGTTCTGGGCTTTTTTAGTGTCAACCTCTCATTTTTGTTTTTTAGGAGAATCCAACCATGAATAATGCTAAACTAGCCGCCAAATCTCATCCTCACCATCAGACAATCATCAACCTCTCGGAAAAAGTCGCTTTTGGTGGTACGGAACTGGTGATTATTGGCGGACCTTGCACTGTTGAAAGCGCCCAACAAATGGAAACAGTCGCCGAAAGCCTATCCGCCGCGCCCGTGCAGGCGTTGCGTGGCGGTGTCTACAAACCCCGCACTTCTCCCTACGCTTTCCAGGGAATGGGAGAGGAAGGACTAGAAATTTTGGCAGGCGTGCGATCGCACTACAATATCCCAGTCATCACCGAAGTTATGTCAATTTCTCAAATTGAAGTCGTCGCCGCTCATGTTGATATGCTGCAAGTGGGTAGCCGCAATATGCAAAACTTCGATTTGCTGAAAGCTTTAGGACAAGCGGGTAAGCCGATACTCCTCAAACGCGGCTTATCAGCGACAATTGAAGAATTCGTGATGGCAGCAGAATATATCTTAAGCCATGGAAATCCCGATGTGGTGCTGTGCGAACGAGGTATCCGCAGCTTTGATAATTACACCCGTAATGTCCTTGATTTAGGAGCTGTGGCGGCTCTTAAGCAAATCACTCACTTGCCTGTGATTGTAGATCCATCCCATGCGGTAGGTAAACGGGAACTCGTGGCACCTGTTGCAAAGGCAGCTGTTGCTTGTGGGGCAGATGGGTTAATTATTGAGTGTCACCCAGAACCAGAAAAATCTGTTTCTGATGCACGTCAAGCGCTGTCTTTGGAAGATATGGTGAATTTAGTTGATAGCTTAAGGCTTGTAGCAGCATCTGTTGGACGGAGTATATCGCAAGACATTGGGGCGGGTTTCAAACCTGCCCCTATTTGTTGTGCGGCTTAAATGTTGGTAGAGGGCGATCGCTCTTTTCTCTGGTAAATCTCTTGCAGTCATCAAATTTATGAAAATGAAACCACAGATGGACACAGATGGACACAGATAAATAACTAGTGTTCATCGATGTGCATCTATGGTTCTGTTTATCCAACACGTCTATGACAGAGGGCGATCGCCCCTTCTATGAGGGTTTGAAACTGTTTTTGTGCAAAACATAACTCTAATTTCTCGTCTGCAATAGGTTGATGACTAAAATGTGACTGGTTTGCTTGCTCAACCATGAAGACTCACCAAGATTATGACTTAAACGGTATGCCAGATACAGCATAACAAGCGGTTCTTACTGTACTTTCACGGAGAACAATGTTTTTGCTGGAGTATATCTTGAATGCAAAACAGGATGTTTGTGTCCGTCTTTAACCCAAAAGTTAATTGATTATCCCGCATTTGTTCAATTCCGTTTGCACTCATTGTTTTTCATCCCTTCGACGCTTGTAATTTTACGTCTTTTGGGGGATGAAATAGCCCTGCTTTTATGAGGCGATGTACTTAGGACGCGGTGCTTTGCGCGATGGCACGGAGTGCCCGCCAAGGAGCGATCGCGTCTCTACACCTTCACAACAAGTTTCACCAAAAAAGACCACAGAATAGGAATCATTCGTCAGAATATTAAACGCGCTTTTCTCGCCGTGAATTAAGAGTACAGACGCCCTCTATGGGCGTCTGTACTGAGTATTGGTAGGCGTGCCCCCGGATAAATCATGAAGGAGACCAACAAACTTTTTCCGTACTTAAATCCCCCGGATTCACTCGTTTTGGATATTCTGATTACTGTGTTCTGTGTTCTGCGTTCTTCTTAATTGTTCTATTAATTTTGTCTGGTAACGACAGGGGGCAATGTCAACGGGACTCAGTCAAAATAGAACTAAACACCCCCATAGCTTGTTTTAACTGCTTGGCTGTATCTGCCTGTTCTCGATAAGTTCGGATGTAGTCCAAACTCAATCCGAGAAACGGTACTAAGTAGGTAATAATCTTGAGAAAATGACCGATGTTGAAATGGTTGTCAAACAGCTCTTTTGAACCAAAAGCCATATGCAGTTGAGTGGCTACTTGGGGAATAATGCTGATGACGAGGGCATGAGAGAACAGACTTGGATATTTGTAGTAAAAGCGAGGGAAAACAACAAGACCTGCAAAGATAAATAGTAACAGCGGAGCAAGATCCCAGGGACGAGTCACTATAGAGTTAGGAAATATGGTTTTGGGCAGAGTCGCGCTGTGGGCGCAGATAGATACAAACCAAAAAGCAATTATTCCACAAAGTAGACTCGCAACCACTACCAAACCGATACCCCCCTTCCACTTTCTTGGCTGAACGATCAGAAAAAAGCTTGTACCACCAAGCAGAATCAAAGCATTGAAAAGTCGGCAGATTGCCCAAGTGAAGGGGATGAGATTATGGTTATCTGCCACACCCTGAATTAATCTATCAGCCGCCAGAGTGTGAAATGCATCCATGCACCCGGCGCTAAAAAGTGCTACGCCAATGATCAGAGTGACGACATCACCCTTAAGGTAGAAATGTATTAAAGACAAAATTACTGTGAAGATTGCTGTACAGAAGGCACTCCACTCTAAAATGGTGTGTGTAAAGCTGCCTGAGAGAGTGTAGTGCATCACATCGATGATTTCGCCCTTAGTCGTATTCCCCAGTGGGGCATCTAAGGTCTGCGACGGCGAGCCAAAATCTACTCCCAGTAGATTCAGCAAGCTAGGCAACACACATATACCGACCACTGCCCAAACCAATTGAACAGGAATCCTAGTTTTTTTCATAGAAATTTCTGAGGTATTTCGCTTAACTTATAAGTAGCTTAACTCAGTATATTCTGGGATATGTGAAGTAGTGGCAGTATGATTGGCAATTCCTTATACATCCAATACTTTAAAGGATAAGGCAGACCTAACCCCCCTAGCCCCCCTTCCCTCCAAGGGAATGGGGGGAACTACCTCCCCTCTCCCTGCAGGAGAGGGGCACCTGGAGAGGTTAACCGAGAAGTATTCCTTATACATCCCACTCACTCAACAGCCTAGAATTGTTTTTTCACTTAGGGACGCATTTTACCCAAAGCCCCAAATTTGTTCCCGTACCAAAGACTACGTGCTAGCTCAGTAAATTTTTGGAAAAAGCCAAAATTTCATAACTCATCTTTGGCAATTTACCAGACTTGAAAAGATTTATGAGCTATCAATTTCATCAGAATTCACAGGCTTCTCATCAAAAATCGTGCCCAAGAGATGAGAATACCACACTGCACCAACCGATGACTGCTTCCACTGGTCATCGAAATCGAAGATTTGGTGTTCGACTGTTGCAGCCGCTGAGCTTAAAAACTAAAGTCACACTAGCTACTGCTATTGGCACGGTCTTATCACTGGCAACTGGGACAACGGCTTATCCATTGGCTCACCAATCAACTAGCCAGGAAATTAACCAAGTTCAACAAACCAGAGCCTCTGCTCTAGCAGATTTTGACAACATTGTCGTCAAAAGCAACAATCGATACCAGTTGGTAACCGACCTGCCTTGGAAAACACCAAATAGTTTGCCTTCTTTTAATAGGGAGGAAATTTTTGCTGTCAAGGGCGCAACTGCATTTGCTCCCCAACAAGATTTACTCCTGACTCTGCTCATTCGGACAGTGCTGACAGCGTTGGTAGTGATTGCGATCGCTGCTTTCTTGTATAAGTGGGGCATCCGTCCGATTCTAAATAAGACTAACGCGGAAGGAAAACTGGGTCAAGGAGAAGTTGATAGCGACATTGATCAAGGAGAAGACGTCGGCGCGTTAGGGTCTAAAATCAACTTGATGGCAGACCAACTGAAGGTTTTAGTTACCGAACAAGCAGAACAATCCCGTCGCCTAGAAGCTGAAGCCAAGCGAACACAGATATTTACGGACATTACCCTGCACATTCGTCAATTTTTAAACCAGAAAGATATCCTCCAAACAACAGTTGATGCGATCCGAAACTCACTTGCAACCGAGCGAGTCGTCGTATATCGCTTTCATCAAGACGGTGGTGGAACTGTCATAGCAGAATCTGTTGCTGCTGATTTCCCAAAAACTATCGATAAACAAATAGATGACCCCTGTTTTAGGGAGCGTTATGTACAACAGTACAAAAATGGTCGGGTGCGTGCGATTAATAATATCTACCAGGCAAATCTTACAAATTGTCACATCAAAACTTTGGAAGAATTTGCAGTCCAGGCAAATTTGGTCGCGCCAATTCTTCAAGAAAAACAGCTCGTCGGCTTACTGATTGCTCATCAGTGTAGCCAACCTCGTACTTGGCAAGAGTGGGAAATTAATTTATTCGCACAGTTAGCAATCCAAGTTGGATTTGCTCTAGACCAAGCAGCTCTTTTGGAACAGCTTGAAGTTGTTTCCCAAGAGCAACGTCAACAAAAAGAAGCGCTCCAGCAAAAACTGGTCGAATTGGTAAGTAGTATCGAGGCGGTATCCGAGGGCGATTTAACTGTGAAGGCTGAAGTGGCAGCAGGTGAAATCGGTATAATTGCTGACTTTTTCAATTCCATCATTGAAAGCTTGCGACAAATTGTCACTGTTGTCAAAAAAGCTGCCCAGCAAGTAAATGTTGCCGTTGGGGAAAACTCAGGTGCAGTCCAGCTACTGGCTTTTGAAGCGCTCAAACAGACCGAACAGATTACTCGTACTCTTGAAGACGTCAATCAAATGACGCTTTCAATTCAAGCTGTAGCCGATAGCGCCCACCAAGCGAAAGCAGTAGCCCGCACTGCCTTTGACATAGCCAGAGCAAGCGCCGAAGCAATGGATAGCACTGTCTCTAGTATCTTGAATTTGAAACAGACAGTCACAGAAACAGCTAACAAGGTGAACCGTTTAGGTGAATCTTCCCAAGAAATTTCGGTGGTTGTGTCATTGATTAACAAAATCGCCCTGCAAACCAACTTGTTATCTATCAATGCCACTCTGGAGATGACACGGGTGGGTGATGAAGGTCGGGGCTTTGTTGTAGTGGTGGAAGAAATTGGTGAATTAGCCGCGCAGTCTGCCCAAGCGACGACAGAAATACAACAAATCCTCGAGAATATTCAATTGGGAACCAGCGACGTGGTTAAAGCTATGCAAACGGGAAGCGCTCAAGTGGTGGAGGGAGCTAATCTTGTCAAAAATGCCAAGCTCAGCCTAGAGCAAATTTTAGAGTTGTCTCGCCAGATTGACCAGTTAGTGCAGTCGATTTCAAGTGCGACAGTGTCTCAAGCTCAGACTTCTGGTACTGTTGCTATTTTGATGAAGGAGATTGCCAAAGTTTCAGAACGCACTTCAGATTCCTCTGGCATTGTGTCTGGATCTCTACAAAAAACTTTAGAGATAGCGCAGCAATTGCAAAAGTCTGTCGGTGTATTCAAAACTGGTGAGCAGAATTGATCCACCACTAGGGGCGGGTGTAAGGGTGTAAGGGTGTAAGGGTGTAGGGGTGAGGAATTGAGCCGCAACGCGGGTATTACTTTTTTAGGATTATTTCTCTAGTGTTAGAATCTAGTCACTAGAAAATTTTTTTATGAATCCTGGAGCGGTTCCTTCCAATCCCTTCGTAGCTGGCGGGATGTTAGATAATCCTCAGCTATTTGTTGGTCGAAAAGATGAATTACACGCGATCGCATCACGCATGAGTGGTGTGCAGCCAACAAGTGTTAATGTTGTTGGTGAAAAACGAATTGGCAAATCTTCGTTGCTGTATCACTTTTTCCAGACTTGGGAGCAGCAAGTGCAAGATCCCAGCCGTTATGTAGTGATTTATCTGTCGCTTCAAAGTGTTCAGTGTCAACGAGAAGAGGATTTCTATCTCGCTGTGGCGCAGGAGTTGCTCAGTCGTCCAAGTGTGCGAGCAAAACCAACTTTAATGACTGCTTTGCAACTCAACCCTCTTAACCGCATAGCATTTTCAGCAGCGATCGCACAATTTAAAAATCAAAAGTTATTGCCTGTTCTTTGCTTGGATGATTTTAAGACATTACTTAAGAACAAGAGCGAATTCAATAATGGATTTTATGACAACTTGCGCTATTTGATGAATAGTAATAGTTTAATGCTGGTGGTAGCTTCCGAAAAGGAACTCGATTTTTATGCGCGTGACCATCAACTGACTTCTTCCTTCTTTAATTTAGGTCATGTGCTCAAGCTGAGGGAACTCACTGAAGAAGAAGTCACAGAATTAGTCCTCCTCCCTAGTAGCACTGTTGCTCATGCCCAACCAGTCTTGGGTATGCATGAGCAGAACTTAACTCGGCAACTGGGTGGGCGTCATCCTTTTTTGCTGCAATTAGCAGGTATGCTGGTGTATCAAGCCCGTCAGCAAGGGAAAGATGAAAACTGGGTAAAAACTCAGTTTGAAGAGCAGTCTCGCCGTTTACCCCGTCCTGGATTGGGTTCCCGCAGGTGGTGGCGTTCTCTACATTGGTTAGTTTGGAATGTCCCAATTCGTATAGGTAGCGTAGTAAAATCCATCGGCGTGAGTATGGACGATATGAGCAATTGGATTTTAGGGTTTGGTATAGTTTGTGTCATTATCTTGGTTGTGTTCGGTCTTGTGACTCATTCTCAAGCGTGGCAGTGGATACAGAAGTTGGTGAATAAAGTATTAGGGTGAATAAAGTATTAGGGGGATAGCCATGACTCGACAGCGCCCAGCATCAGATTTGTGGACTTACATCGCTGAATGTATTCGCCTCCTTTACTGGATTTACTTCAAGCCCTACACCTTTGCCAACTGGTTGCAGGATATCCACCCAGAATTGGAGCCAGACACGAATCTCTTTGCAAAACGAGCTGAATTTCCCACTAACCCACGTCTGCGTCGTTATGCTGGGCAGGTTTGGTGGCTAACTGCTGTCACGCCTGTGGTGGCTGTGCTGGTAGTAGCGCCAGTTTATATCTTGGTTAGTGGTGAGCCGTTTAACTGGCTTCGCAGTAGTCTAGTTTGGCTTGGTTGGTTAATCGGTTTGATGGTAGCGCGTGGTGACAATCAAAACCTGCAAAGATGGTTTTACCGATTTATATGGATTTCCCTCGGCGTCATCTTGATTTGGAATACTACCCTTCGCTTCGCACCACAGATAATACGCTCACTGCTGCAAGCTTTACCCTTTTTAGTTAACCTGCTGCCTACGTTAACTCAATTTTGGCCCTTGGTGGGAGGCGTGGCGGGAGGCGTGGCGTTAGGGGTAGTGGGCGGCGTGGCGAGCGGCGTGGCGAGCGGCGTGGCGGTTGGCGTAGGGTTTGGTGTGGCATTTGGCGTGGCGAGCGGCGTGGTGGGAGGCGTGGTGTTAGGCGTGGCGTTAGGCGTGGCGGGAGACGTAGTGGGAGGCGTGGCGTTAGGCGTGGCGGTTGGTGTGGGGTTTGGTGTGGGGTTTGGCGTGGCGGTTGGTGTGGGGTTTGGTGTGGGGTTTGGCGTGGCGATTGGCGTGGGGTGGATTCTTGGGGTTTTGCGTGTTTATTTTTGGGTGCCAGAGTTACTGTGGATGCTTATCCTGGGTTTGCTCACACTGCAAAAGAATTCAGTGCTAGCACTGCGCTACTTACCACCTCGCTTTGACGAACTCATCCGTTTACCCCTACCTTTTATGGGTGAGATGATTGTTGAGGCTTATCGAGAAAACCCAACTGCTGCCCGTGAAACAATTGATTACTTAATAAATTCTACTAACCAGCAGCCGGTTGTACTTCAGGCAATGGCTAGTATCGCTGTTACTCGTCTCAACAGTTGTCAAACTCTTAGCGATATCGCAGATATGACTGAAGAACTCGCTTGGATTCCCTCACCTCCGCCAAAAGAACTCGGTTTGGTTCTACCTCAACTATTAGATATGAGTCAAGATGTTTCGGCAGCGAGGCAAGCCACTGCAGCTCATCGTCAGTCTGAGTTACTTAACCGTCCCATCAGTGCATTGCGCCGACTAAAGAACAGTCTAGCTTTAGGCAAGAATGCTGAAGTTGCTACGACTTTTGGCAGTATTATACAGCGTTGGCAGAGTATCCTGGAAACTGCACAGCGTAATTTGGAAGAACAAGGACGGTTGTCAAAAGAAATCCGGCAAGTCTATATTGCTGGTAACGCCCTAGATCCCCAAACAGCAGAGAATCGTTTTAAAGGGCGGATGGACTTGTTTCGGGAAATCGAAACTTTGGCGCTTTCCGAATCACCGCCTGTTTTGCTACTCTATGGCGGGCGTCGCACGGGCAAAACTTCTTCTTTGAAATATCTGCCCGACAAAGTCGGAGCAAGTTTGATACCTTTGTTGGTGGATTTACAAGGCGCAGCATCAGCAACAACACTTCAAGGATTGGCAAATAATCTGGTGTCACAAATAACGGAAGCAGCACGGCGATTACCCCGTCGTCTAGACTTGCCTTACCCAGATTTAGGCAGAACAGATCCATTCATCGCCCTCCAAAATTGGCTGGGACAAATTGAACGCACTTTGCCTGATAAGCGATTTCTTCTGTGTTTGGATGAATATGAGCGCTTAAGTGAGGTGGTGGAAGCGACAAGTAGCCGAGTTCCCCTCAACTTTCTCCGCTATATTCTGCAACACCGCACCTCTTGGACTTTACTTTTCAGTGGCTCTCACGAATTGTCGGAACTTCCCACATACTGGAGTGACTACCTAATTAATACCAGAGCTTTACGGTTGACATATTTGCACGAATCAGAAGCGCGTGAGTTGATTGAGAAACCTGTAGAAGACTTCCCCAAAATCTACGCACCAGAGGCAGTAGATGCTATTATCCGTCTGACTCGCTGTCAACCTTATCTCGTGCAGTTGATGTGTTACGAAGTGATGGAGTTGCTCAACCGTGGTATCAGGCAAAATCAGCGAGACGCCGCTACCATCAAAGCGACTGTACACGATGTGGAGACAGTTATTCCCACAGTGCTGGAACGGGGAGATCAGTATTTTCGTGAATTGTGGACAGGTTTTACGGAGAGCGATCGCAATTTACTCCAGCGTCTCCTTCAAGGAGAAACGCCCACAACACAAGACAAAGCATCTGTGCGAAAACTCGTGCGCAAAGAAATTTTGTATAAAGAAAGTGTTGAGTTCCAAGTGCCTTTAGTTCAGAAGTATGTGGAACAGCGGCTAGAAGAGGAAACTTGATGACAAAGATAGAGGTGCTGGTAGTAATGAACAAAAGAGTAACGGTACGCCCAAGCGGGAGACACAAGGCGGAGAATAAGGGGAGCATCCCAAATATGCAAATTGCCCGCAGACTGGAAGTCTGGGGCTATACAAACAAAGCCTGCCTACGCAGGCTGTAATTACTCCCTTCCCGGTACAAAATTACCGATTCTGAACCTTGGCGTTCTTGGCGACGCCAGTCGCCTCAAGTCGGGGAACCCTAACGGAGGTCGCTCATGGGGGAAACCCCCAAGACCGCGCTGCCTCACCACGGCGCTGGCTCGTCTTGGCGGTTTTTAATAGGTAATCTTCTGGCGGGAAGGGAGTAGTCCGCGCAGGCGGACTTCGCTTGTGTAGCTGCGAATTCTATTCGCCAGGTGTTTTTGCTTCTGGGCGATCGCTACCTTGCAAAAAAAGCGGGATAAGCAAGTTGCCTATCCCACCTAAGTCATACTAAAAGAGCGATCGCCCGTATGTGCGGCGCGATCGCGTCTCTACATCTTCACAACAAGTTTCACTTGTTCTGTTGTCCATTTCTCACTGGGATAAGCAGCAGCATTGATATTTCTATTTGGGGGTTGTTCACTTGCAACAGCTGCTAATAATTCTTCTAGGGGGTTAGTTGCTCGCGTTGCCTGTGTTCCCTTGCGAGGTTTGTCTAATGCTGGTAGTTCTAATGAACGGAAGTTAGTTGCACCAATTGTTGCAAAAACTTTGAGAACGTCAGCACCTTGTTTATAACCTTCTGGAAGACTTGTCTGGAAACGGATCGCTTTTTCCTTTCCAGGATCTAAGGGTTCAAAGGCAGCTGCACCACCTGGGTGGAGTTGGGCAATACTCCAATCTGGCTGAATCGCGAGTACGGTAATGTTGAGAACTTGGTTAGATTCATTGCGGATACGCAGGAATGCATATTCATCAACATCGAGCGTTGGTACATTGCCAGGAGCATTGATGGGTTTTAATTCACGATTTTCTCCGGCGGTGCATAGCTCAACCTTGAGCTTTCCTGCTAAAGGTGACAGTGGGTCGTTGTTGTCCAACTGTAAAGTTGCGTGGTATTTAGATAAATGTACCAACCGGTTGACGACACTAGCAGCAGCATCTGGATCACCTACTTTTAATGTCGGTCGCAAATTAATAATTGGTTCTCCGCCTGCATCAAGGATTTCATACTCACCTTGGGCGTTGACAGATACTTGATAGGTGACAGGTTCATCGCTTTTTTCATCAAAAGACAAGAATTCTACCCAGCCATTGCCTTCTACTTTTGCTTTGGCGGCTTTGACTGCTGCTAATGCTTCTTGAGGATTTATTCCTAAAGCTTGCTGATGCTCCTCTGGTGGCAACAAACGTACCTTCCGAACAAGCTTGACACCTGGCGACAGCAGTAAAGCAGGAGCGCCATCTTCAATGATGGCTTGAGTTGGGGTTGCGGGAGGAGTGTAAAGACGCAGGGTATCCTGTGGTTGTGGTGAAGTTACGGCAGAAATAGAGCGTACAGGATTAGAGGAAGTGTCTCGTGTAGTGCGATAATTGTCTACATTGGTATTTTTTTGTTCAAAAATTGCCGTAACCTCAGCCCAAGATTCTTCGGCAAGAACTTCTACAATCTTAGCCAGTGCGACTCGCTTGTGATTCTGAGTGAAATCGGTTGTGCCTAATTGATAGATAGCAAACTCCGCGCCTTTACGCACACCTTGTGCTTCGCCTGCTTGTAACAGAACCCGATTTTTGGGCAAATCTACTTTCTTAACGATCACAGCCGACTGGGAAGACGTTGATTGACCGCTGAAGACAACGCGCGAGCCTTCGCCTTGGAGCATGGGTATTTGTCGCTCAAACTGACTATTTACCTTTGCTAGAATGCGATCGTGAATGGTCTTGTAAGTGACTTCATTTCCCAGCTTCTGTAGAGAGTCTAATAGCCAATAAGTCAGCGCACCATTGCGCTCTTTGCCATTAAAAGCATACTCATAAGCATACTCATTATCCCGACAAGCAGCCAATAAAACATAACCTTTAGGTTCTGGCAACCAACCACTGCTGGCGGTAAGGTTACGAGTATTTTTTTGTTCTCCTGTTAACTTTTGCCAGGTTTGGATCAATTCGTCAGCCGATGCCACTAAACTATCTGTAGGTCGCGACGTTGTATCTACAGCATCGCTGTTAAGACCACGAATATCCGAATCATCGACTCCGCCTCGCGTTGCACCTCCAGAATGGCAGCTATCTAGCACCACTGTGACAATTAACCCTTTATCTACCATATTTTGTAGAATTTTTGCTAATTCCAAGTCACGAAGATAGCGGGCTTCTGAATTGCCAATATCTGTGGGAACGAGTGTTTCATCAACTCCGTTCTTTCCCTTGAGTTCTGGATAAATTGTTGTCGCACGTCCGCCGTGACCAGAATAATGAATATATACCTGGTCTTGAGGTTGAGCCAGTTCGCTAAGTTCCTTAAATTTGGCTACGATATTTTCGTAGGTAGGCAACTGCTCCAAAGGCTCTTTTGGCTGCTTGGAATTGTCAGAATGAGAAGCCGTTAACTTAATAATTTGTCCTGGAGGGACTTGCAGGTTATTTTTCAGGAAAGCTTCTACATGATTAATATCGCGCACGCATCCTTGGAGACTCTTGTAGGAAGAACCACCAGGCAATGTATTCGGCAGATAGCAATCAATCCCTATCAATAATGCAAAGAATTTTGAAGTAGAATTTGCCTGCTTAGCCATCTTTTTTGCTTCCTATATATGGTGTCTTCAATCAAATACCTTTTTTCTGGTGCTTGCCATAGTTATATGCCTTATAACTTCATAGGTGACAATCGCAAGAACTTATGCGCTACCTTTTAGAACCCCCGTCGCTTGAGCGCGGGGACAGGGTCAATTGACAATACCTGACATTGTCTGTCTAATAAAGAATTAGGGCTCGCGTGGGTACGTGGCATTCGGTTTCTAATCTCAGCTTTAGGAGGAGCAGCAATGTCTTCCATTGAGGACAACAAAATAATTGCTCGACGGTGGCTGGAACTTATAAACGAGCACAGGATCGAGGATATCTGCTCGATGACCGCCCCGAGTTGGAGGATGCATGGTGGTGCGCCGGGGCTTTCCCCTGGATCGGACGGCGTTCGCGAACTCTTTGGGGCAATCGGACCTATCGATCAGAAATGGACGATTGAAGATGTCATTGCTGAGGGTGACAAAGTTGTCGTGCGCGCCACCAACACCTGCGTCCAGGAGAGTTTCTTTGGGATACCCGGTCGTGGTCGCCGGCAAACCTTCACGGCTATTTTCATTCATTCGATTGCTGACGGGAAGATCATTGAAACCTGGCGAAACGCTGATGATCTGGGGCGGGTTCTTCAGCTTGGGGCACGGATTGAGCCGGAAACTCTCGAGTAGTAATAGTTTTATCTTCAGAAGAGGGGTTGCATCATCGGTATGGCTCATAATATATATGCGCTGCTGGTTGGTATTGATCAATACCTTCCTCCTGTCCCTCGGTTGCAGGGCTGTGTGAATGACATTATTGCTGTCAAAGAATATTTAGAAGGGCGAGTTGCGACGGATGGATATCAGCTACATCTTCGCACACTCTTAAACCAAGATGCCTCGCGTCAGGCAATTATTCAAGGTTTTCGGCAACATTTGTGCCAAGCTAAAAGTGAGGATATCGTCTTATTTTATTTTGCAGGGCATGGAAGTCAAGAACATGCCCCGGAAGAGTTTTGGACTTTAGAGCCGGAGCGACTGGATGAAACTTTGGTGTGTTATGACACAGCCAAGTGGAAAGATAGGAAATGAAGCTTGGGTATTAGGCGGTAAACCGATTTATCCCACCGTTCCAGAAAAACTGTGGCGGGAACAAGGAATTACAGAAGTTAAAGATATTCTCAAACTGATTGTTAGCACTGCTGAATTTGATGCCACATTACTAGAACAAGAAGAACTTGATTTGCCATTTCGCGCAACGAGAAAACTCAGTCGCGGTGGAGGAACGCTGAACCGTTTGATGAAAAAAGTTCAATGCCGCAACCTTATAGCCACACCAGAATCAGAAGAACTTTATGACGACTGGGTAACCAGTCAAATCATCATCACAACTGTACGCCCCCAACAAACAACACTTACACAGCATCAACAGAAGCAGAAAAATAAAGATAAACAAAACAACCCTGTTAACGTAGTCAACTTTAGCGAAGATGGTAAACTCATTGTTGCTTCCACTGAGGATGGAACAATACATTTGTGGAATTGGGATGACAAAAAGCAGGATGCTAAGCTTCGCAAAACTTGGTGGGGACATGAAGGTGAAGTGATTGGTGTCGTGTTTAGCCCAAAAGGTAAGATACTAGCTTCAGCAAGCTTTGATAACACAGTAAGATTCTGGAGTATTCCAGACGGCATACAGAAGCAGTGCGTGATGTGCGTTTTAGCCCAGATGGTCAGATACTGGCTTCGGGAAGTGAAGATAATACCATCAAACTTTGGAACAGAGATGGTAAAGAACTCATCACCCTTAAAGCACATACTGCTCCCGTCTACAGCCTAAGCTTTAGCCACGACGGTAAGTACCTAATTTCTGGTGGTGCTGATAAAACTGTTCCTTTGTGGAATTTGAAATTTCTGGATTTAGAAATTTTGCTTGATCGTGGTTGTCAATGGGCGCGTGACTATCTGAAAAATAACCCCAATGTTAACCAAAGCGATCGCCACCTCTGCGACAACTAGCTAGTTTCAATTCTACCTGTTCTCACTTCCAAGAGCGATTGCGCGGAGCGCAGTGGGAAGCACGAGGGCAATCGCGATTCGGGGCAACTGCCCTTACCATCGCCCGTAAGCGCGAAGTGTTTTTCAGGCATAGGCGAACGTGCGATGCCCCTTTGGGGCTGCGCTCTGCGCCATCGCCGCCCATCGTGATCAATGACGAAAAAAAATGGGATAAGCAACTTGCCTATCCCACAACAAAAATTTAGAACATTGAGCTTTGGCTTAAGCGCTTAGGTAACGCTTAAGTTCCAGAAGTCCAAGAGTTTGTGTACTCAATTTGGTCTGAGGTGAGGGTATCAATCTGAATTCCCATAGCCTCCAACTTCAGCCGCGCAATTTCTTGATCGACATCTGTTGGAATTGAGTGAATACCGGGTTCGAGGTGACCTTTATTCTTCACAAGGTATTCGCAACCCAAAGCCTGGTTGGCGAAGCTCATATCCATCACCGCACTGGGATGTCCTTCTGCTGCGGCAAGGTTAATCAAGCGTCCTTCACCAAGAACGACAACGGATTTGCCACTTTGCAGGCGATATTCTTGGGTGAAAGGACGTACTGTCTTGACTTCCTTCGCTTTCTCGCCCAAAGCGACGAGATCCAATTCAATGTCAAAGTGACCGGAGTTACAAACAATTGCACCGTCTTTCATCACATCGAAATGCTCACCGCGAATGACGTGCTTGTTACCAGTCACAGTGATAAACAAATCACCCTGGGGTGCAGCTTCCGCCATTGGTAGGACGCGGAAACCATCCATCACAGCTTCAATTGCTCTAATTGGGTCAATTTCAGTAACAATGACGTTAGCACCGAGTCCCCGTGCCCGCAAAGCTGTACCTTTACCGCACCAGCCGTAACCAACAACAACGATGTTTTTACCAGCAAGTAGGATATTTGTAGCGCGGATAATGCCGTCGAGGGTTGATTGTCCGGTACCGTAGCGGTTATCAAAGAAATGTTTGGTGTCAGCGTCGTTGACGTTGACTGCGGGGAAGGTGAGAACGCCATCTCTAAACATGGCGCGTAACCGCACAATTCCTGTTGTGGTTTCTTCTGTGGTACCAATGATGTCAGCAAGTTGGTGCTGGCGTTGTTGTACCAAGGTAGCGACGACATCACAACCGTCATCAATGATGATGTTGGGGCGATGGTCTAGAGCGATTTGTACGTGGCGGCTGTAGGTTTCGTTATCTTCACCTTTGATGGCAAAGACAGGAATTTCATGATCGGCGACGAGGCTAGCAGCTACGTCGTCTTGAGTTGATAGGGGATTGCTCGCAATCAGCAGAGCGTCTGCACCACCAGCTTTCAGTGCAATTGCTAGGTGTGCTGTTTCTGTCGTCACATGGCAGCAAGCCACAAGGCGAATACCCGCAAAGGGTTTTTCTTGGGCAAAGCGATCGCGGATTTGCCGTAAAACTGGCATTTCGCGTCCAGCCCATTCAATGCGCTGTCTTCCCAAGGAAGCTAGGGCGAGGTCTTTAACCTCGTGCTTTAATCGGGGAGAAGTTGCGGTCATTAAATAGTTCCTCAATTAGAAAGAAATTGGCGTAAATTCTTACGCACACTACTAGATTATTCCACAATTAGCAAAATGCCTGCTTCAAGTGTGAAATATAATGTGTGATTAATTTGTTAATTTTATACTTTTGCCCAAAATCTTTATTTTTTCTTGTGTCATCTACCGAAAGATAGGGAAAAAGCAAAAAAAACCAGAAAGTATGACCTTAAGATTTGTTAAAACTTGACTGAAGACGGATACAATTACACAGTTTGAGTTTGGAGTATGGCTCTAAGAGTACTGAACTGTACATTTTGCTCAAGGAGGTGTAAAAGTGCGCTTTGAATTTTTGGCGATAGCTCTTTCTTCCACAGTGATAACAGTAGGGGCGATGCCTCCAGTAACAGCGCAGATTCCTTTTTTGCCTACGGTGCAACTTCCCACCCATCGCACTCAAGAATCAGACAATAGAGTCGTTTCTCGGTGGGTGTATTTGGATGGTCGTCGGGTGATACAGATAGCGGCACCAAGGACAAACGTTTCAGAACGTTCACAACAAGTTCAACGAAATTTGAATCAAATTACCGAAGATTTCTTGAAAAAACCTGACTCAAAGCTTGATGTGCAGGTTGAGCGTTCTGCTGGTTCACCACCAGTCATTCGCGTTAATGGTTATTACCTGATGACCGTTACTTCCCAGGACGCGAACCAGCTACAGGTAAATACCCCCTCAGCGGCGGCAGATTTAATCGCCCAAACGTTGGACGACGAATTCAATGAGGCAAGAAACGAGCGACGATCCGAATCTTTAATCCGCCAGGGTGCAATTGCTGGCGCAACTGGTTTGGGGATGATTGTATTGAGTTGGGGAGTCTATAGCTGGCAGCGGCGCTCAAGAAAGTACCCACTACAGCCGCCGCTTCCAACTTCAGCAGAAGCTAAACCTATTACGACACAGCTGACTCAACAGCAACATCAACATCTTAAAGAAGTCAAACGGCGACTTTCTCAGCTAGGACAAGCAACAATTTGGGGCGGTGGAACTTTCTTCATACTGGGTTTGTTTCCCTATACGCGACCGCTTCAGATCCTCATTATTACTGCCGCGCAAATTCCTTTGAGCTTGGGTGTTGTGGTACTGGGAACTTATGTGGCAGTACGTCTCTCGTATGCCCTGATTGAGCGCTTTACCACAGCTTTTATCAACAGTGGTGCATTACTCACTCCTCAAACTTCTGAACGGCTACAGTTGCGAGTTTCTACGATTTCTGGCGTTTCCAAAGGTATTGTGACCGTTGTCTGGGTAGGGGTTGGTATCCTGGTATCCCTGACGACGCTGGGTATAAATATTGGTCCGTTGCTAGCTGGTGCCGGTTTGGTTGGTGTTGCCGTATCCCTTGCGTCGCAAAACCTGATTAAAGATGCGATCAACGGCTTTCTGATCATCGTCGAAGACCAGTACGCTTTGGGTGATGTCATTAACGTGGGAGATGTGGGAGGTTTGGTAGAAAATCTGAATCTGCGGATGACTCAACTGCGCGATTCCGAAGGACGGCTGATCACGATCCCCAACAGCGAAATCAAAATAGTTGCCAATCTTTCTAGTCGCTGGTCACGCGCTGATCTAACTATCCCAGTCGCTTATCAAACCAATATTGACCAAGCTTTAAAGTTGATTGAAACTGTCGCTTTAGAGATGGACCAAGACCCAAAATGGCAAAATCCAATTTTGGAAACCCCCCAAGTTTTAGGAATAGATAATTTTGGCGACAGAGGTTTGATTATCCGCGTCTGGATTAAGACACAGCCCCTAAAGCAATGGGAAGTCGCACGGGAGTATCGCCGTCGTCTGAAAGTCGCCTTCGACGACGCCGGAATTTCCATTCCTTTGCCTCAACAATCGATTTGGGTAAACGATTTTCAACTGCAGACACCTCCACTTGATGGCAACGGCAATTCGTCAATAGTCAAACAGACGGATCATAGGGCGTCTACACATTAAGGGATTTCCAACAAATAAATTATCCATTTTATAGCAGAGGCAGCGCCCTTCTCCTGCCGGAGAAGGGCGTTGTGCCGGACTGCTTGCCCTAAGTCAGTTGCCAACAAGATGTCTGCCTCCACAAGAGGTAGCTGGATATTTTTTTATTTGGAAGTTTAAAACCTCCATCAACATCTTGAAATTAGGACTCAGTACCGTGTTGCCCCCAGGAACGTCGCGCAGGCGTGATTTGCCCTCTTGGGCGGTTGGTGCAAACCTGCTGTCTAACGGCGAGTCGATGAACCAAGAATCCCCTCGCATGGACGGCAGGGGAGTGTCAATGAGATACTAGAATAGTCGCAGATATTTAATCACTGACCTATGCGTAAAAGGCAATGACGACCGTAATATTTGTACATGGTACAGGAGTACGGAAGCGCGAATACGAGGAAACTTTTAAAACAATTGAGAAAAACATTTACGCACAACGTCCTGATATTAAGGCGAGTCAGGTGTAACAGCAGCCTTTGAACTCAACTGGGAATGTTTAGAACCCCAGGAGCAAAAGTTAGCTGGTCTGTTAAGTTTGTTTGCTTTAGCTCCTATTTCTTGGTCTTTGGTAGAATCAGCAGCGAGTGCTAGCAATTTGGAGTTTGACATCAAAGCTAGCTGCACTATCTTAATTCAACGATACCTCGTACAGCATTTAGCAGAAGACACTTATCAAATTCATGAACGAATTCGGGAATTGTTGCGCGTCAAACTAGAAAATTTAGCACAAGCAGATGAACTCAAGCACGGCTTTTGTGAGGCAATGGTAGCAGCAAACGAATGAGAGCACTGCCAATAATTCCCATCGTTGTTCCCCACAGTAGTGCTTTCAACCACCAAGTCTTGCCTAGGAGACTGACAAGTTCAGCAGTACTAAGGCTGAGACCACCGATGATACATGCGGTCACTGTAGTCTCTAGACTAACAGAGTCTAGCATACAGGAAAGAAAACTACCTGTAGCCCCCATAACAACTGAAAGAAAATAAGGGTTGCGGAGCTTAACCAAGGATGAATCGGGATGGCTCACAACAAATGACCTCTAATTTGTAAAGCTATTGTGGGTTAGATACAACCCAAGTAGAGTCAATTACGAAAAAACCTTTAATCCCAAAGCCCATCAAAGCGATCGGGGGGAGTTCGGTCATTGGTGCCAACTTAAGCTAGAACCCTTATAAAATCTCGTTTCCAGGTTCCACCTGTAAATGCAATTGAAGCGGCTAGTAACGCTGTTAAGGCAGGCAGAGCCTCTTAACAGGCATTCCCAGCCTGAGGCTGGGAACGAGGCAATCTCTTAAAGCTTGTTCTATACTGGTTTTCACTTTAAGTTGACACCTATGGAGTTCGGTGTACTTGACCGTGTGCTGAATATGACGTGTCCCAATCAACATTAGCCCACTTCATATTGATCAACTCCGATACCCGTAACCCGTGACGGTACATCATATATAAGTGTTATTTCTGAGCAGTACCCTGCGCCTGTACTCCCTACTCCTCATCTCCCAAATGCGGTACATATGTACTATAATAGATATAGCGTTCACGAAGCCTAAGTTAGTGCAAAACAGGTGGGTGACAGCGTTCCGGAGATGCGTTTAACGGTTTGTCCTATGATTAAGCACTATATTCTCAGCCTCAATCCGACTGCCAAGCATGAATGGGATCGGTGTATTCTACGTGACCCACTGACCGCTAAACGCCCAGAGATTGCCAAATTAGTTGCCGAAGCGGTTGGTGCGGATACAGGCAGTTATTTAGTCAGTGTAAATATTGAAGTCCAAGTGTTGGAAGAAGCTGCGGTACCACAAGCCGAACAGCTTTCCTTAAATATTGGCGAGGTGACGATCCAACCTGCTCAACTCAGGGAAGTGGCTTAGGGATTTCCAAGAAATAAATTATCCATCTTGTGGGGTGGGCGTCCCCGCCCGCCCAGTTTATAGGACGGGCAAGATGCCCATCCCACAAGAAAAAGTTGGATATTTTTTTATTTGGAAGTCCCTTAGAACAGGACAAGAGAACAACGAGGAAATGGAGGAGAAGGAGGACAAGGGAGAATTTTGACTTCCTCAATACTCGCGCTCGTCGCAAAGCGACACGCTGCGCTTAGGCTCTCTACCCTCATCTCTCACTCCCGTACTAGAATATGTCATTTTATTTAAGAGGAATAAGTTATTTTGATGACGCAACTTAATCATTATCCAGCTGCGATCGCTCAAGCTGCCCAAAGAGTAAATGAAATAGACTCCCAGTTAATGGCAGTTCAGCACCAGATTAACCGATTTGAAGGCAATGCGGATCGCAGCGCTGCCTTTGATATCGATCTGAAAAATGATGCTCAACGCAAAGCTCGTCGCTTTGAAGTGCTACTTGTGAATCAAGAATATCAAAAAGCGATGGACACCCTGATACAATTAACTACCGAAAAGGCAAATGCTGTTGCTCATGTAGAATATCTGCGTAACCAGTTTAGTGTGGCTAAGCTGCAAGCAAGACTAGCAATAGCTCAACAACTCACAGATTTTGAATCGCGTGAATTAGTCGGTTTGTAGTAGGATGTCAAAAACCACTAAGTCATAGCTTGTCTAAGAGTTCAGCAATTTGCTGATTAATAGCTGTGACATCAAAACGCTGGCGGGCGATCGCCTGTGCATTCTCAGCTATATTTGCTGTTTTTTCTGGTTCTTGGAGACAGGTGGTAATCACTTGCGCCAATTCATCAGGCTTTGCTGGTGTCACTAAAAAACCATTGACACCATGTTCTACTAATTCGATCGCACCGCCAGCTTTCGCCGCAACCACCGGTCTTCCGCAAAGCATACCCTCTACAATCACTCTACCAAACGGCTCTGCAGCAGTTGAGGTATGTGCAACTAAGTCACAAGCTGACATCAGCAATGGAATATCTGAACGAAACCCTAAAAATTTGACTCGATTTTCCAGTCCCAAGGCTGTCACCTGTTGATGTAAATGCTGGACATATTCTTGTTCTCCAAAAAGTGCATCACCAACTAAGATTGCTGTGACATCAAGAGGAGATTTTGCCAGTGCTTCTATGAGTATGTGCTGTCCTTTCCAAGGTGCGAGACGGCTAAAATGTCCGACAACAAATTGTCCGTCTATCCCTAGTTGTTGTCTAATTTGCTTGACATCGGACTCTTGGCTTTGATAATTTTTCGCATCAAAGCCGTTGTAAACCACTTTCGTGATGTCTGGGCGTCCTCCCGCTGCTAAAAAGGCTGCTTGGCTTGCTTGGGAATTGGCAATGACTAATGATGCAAAGCGATTGGCGCAAGTTACGGCAATCGAACGGTTGGTTTTGCTAAAGTGTTCTGGGGAAAGAATATCATGCAAATGATAGACCAAAGGACGACGGCTGAAAAAACTCGCCAGTGCGCCAACAACTAATGCTTTTTGGGTGTTGGCGTAAATTAAATCGAATTCTCTTGCTTGTTGCACGACTTTAGCAATTAAAGGTATAAGCTGACCTAAGCTGCCTAATCCTTGTGCCAAGCTGCTTTCTTTGCGAACTTCTATTGCTTGAGTGGTGAGAACTTGAACTGGAATGTGGTTCTGTTGTAGTAAATTTCTAAAAGAACCTTCAGCAAATAATCCCACTAAACACCTATCTTTATAGGGTTTGGCAATATCTATTAAACATAGTTCAGCCCCGCCTGGTTTACCGCTTTGATCTAGGAAGAAAATTTTCATAAGGGCTTAAGAGGTTTCAGATAATAATTAATACCAAGTACAGGATTGCATAAGAAGCCTGCAATTAGCTTTCATCCCCGGTCAAAGACACGGGGCTTTCAGCTTTTTTTTCTTGTAATTCGGAATCAAAATTTCAATTACGAATTACGAAACAGGAATTAGACAGGGAAATATCTGTATTTAATACAACCCTGGATTTGACCGATATGCCATGCCAGATATCTTAAGGCTCCAGCTAAGCTTGCTTTGTCACGGATTTTCAAACGCAAAACATCCAAACACAAGTTTAAAGGTGTTTTGACCCAGATCTTCCATGACATGAGTTTAGGTAAACCGAATGAGTGATGCTTTTGATACAGTAATGGTTCGTAAAAACCAACACTCCACGAGCGGCTGCACCCGCCCATTATGCTTGTGCGAAATCGGTAATTAAGGATTGCGTCAGGGACTTCATGCAGTTTTGCTCCTGTTTGTTGAACCCTCCAGCAGTAATCAATGTCTTCAATCGCCAGAAAGGTTTCATCAAAGCCACCTACAGCTTCATGTACTGAACGTTTGATGCCGATGTTATTACCACCTACCACTGGCAAATATGGGTGATCGAAAGCAATTCCATCACCGTTTTCAACTCTGTAGCTTTTGACCAACCAAGGTTCATTTAGTTTCCAGTGTTGATTGCGACCAGCAACAAAGTCATACTTAGACAGCGCCTCACCCATTGCTGCTACCCAACCAGGTGCAACTTCGTCGTCGGCGTCGCAAAAAGCTAGGGCTTCACCTTTGGCAACACTTGCACCAACATTACGGGCGTGAGCGGCTCCTTTCTTATCAGACGCATCGATCACGCGAAGTGATGGTATTTTTGTACTATATTTTTGGGCGATCGCCACTGTTTCATCACTAGAACCATTGTCGGCAACAATCACCTCCCAAGGCTGGTTCCACTGCTGGTTTGCCAGTGCTTCCAGTTGTCCGGAAATTGTATCTGCTGCATTAAAAGAGGGAACAATCACACTTAAGTTCATCTAAAAACCTCCGGGAGTGCGGAAACCTTGCACCTTTAGCTCAAGGAGGAAGCACGACACGGCGTTATTTTTAGCCGTCCAATTCTCCAAACTATGCATACGAGTAACCATCCTTTTTGTGAATAGATTTACAATATTTATACGAAATCCCCTGAATCAATCCGTTGCTGGTTGAGATATTGAAACTACCTGTTGAACGCACGGCAATCCTACCGATATATTCACCAATCTTCTTTCCAGTGGTAACAACAGCCTTAACAATATCGCCAGTCTGAAAACCAAAGTGAAACTTAGTTCTAGAACAGTGACGATTTGGGATGCCAAACTTATCTGTACGACATAACTGTCTTGTTCCATGACCATTAGCTGTAATCAAAAGAGGTTTTACACCTTCAATATTAAGAATAGGCGTTGACTTGCCAACACAAGCAGCATCGAGCCAATGGGTTTTTTCTAAGTTCTGTTGGTTACGATTAAATTTAGTTAATCCTCCTGAACCAGTTTCTACTGGCAATCCAGTTGCTTTTAAAACCTCCAACAATGCAAATCTAGTTGTATTGACTGCTGCTGCATCTGCCAATGGTCTTTTCGCTTGTTTAAGAATTCGCTCTAATCTTAATGGTTCTTTTTTAAGAAATTCTTTAATGTCTTTTGTTCCTTTTTTGGTATTACATTTAGAGCAACTTAAAGTAAGGTTTGTAATTGAGTTAGATCCCCCTTGGGCTCTTGGGTGAATGTGTTCTATTTGTAATGGGACATCTTTGATTCCACAATATGCACACTGCCTGTCCCACTTCTCTAATAGAAATTCTCTGGTTTCGTAACCAGTCAAAGTCCCTTGCTGGTATTCTTTTCCTTGAATATCAGGATTACGCATTAACTGCATATCAAAGCGCACAAGTTCTTGACTGATGGCTTCATTCGGCGCAAATCGGCGCAACCTGTTAATCCAGGTTTTGATATTATCAATCCGGCAATGCATACGCTTGGAGCTAACCATCCTTTTGGTCTAGTCCTGTTTAAGAACCGAGGTTTACGATATCTGGTTTTGCGATTTCTTCTACTTCTACGAAGTTGTCTTCTTAAAGTTAAAGCATCTCGAATTGCAAAACCTCTATGCTTTAATTCAGCGGCAAAGACAACTTCACCTGTTGAATCGTTTACTAATGCAATTCCTGTATGTTTGGCACCAGGGTCAATTTTTAATCGCAGCGGTTGATTTGATGTTTCTGGACGTGATTCAAAGAGAATCAATGTGAAAGGAAATTGTCTATAAACGGCTGCTTTTTTGTTTCGTAATAATTGCCTCGCTTGTGCTGGATGAATTAGATTTAATGGACGTTTTTCAGAATCGATTACAAATACTTTGGACATAAGCCCCTCCTTTCGGGTAAAGTTAGCTGCGACAATGTTCAGAGTCGGTACTATCCATTCATACACTGGCTTAACCCATACACCTATTTAATCTTTTGGTCTCAAGCGCAGAACTAGCTACGCATTTGTAGGTAGGAACTTCAACTCTTGCTCTGAACGTAGTACACGCGCGTACTGAGTCTGGTAAGCTAGGGCTTCAACGTTTGCTGTTCGCGCAGCGTCTCCGTTAGGAGAAGCCCCCGAATTCAATTCGGGGGTTGCTTACGGCTGCTAAACTAGCATTACAAAAATATTATCTTAGGCAAATAAAACACTCCGTACATCCTGCGCTATTTTGTTCCAGTCGAAGTTGGCGACAGCATACTGACGACAGGCTTGTTGTGTAGGTGCTGGAATTTTTCCCAGGAGCACCTGTTCTAATCTTTCTGCAATGGCTGGGACTTCTATTGAGGACGTAATTAAACCCGGTGAGAATGGTTCTAAAATTTCTGGCATTCCTCCAACGGGAGTACACACAACAGGAGTACCGCAAGCTAAAGATTCTACTATTGCCAATCCAAATCCTTCAAAAGACTGACTGGGCATAACACTCAAGTCAGCCGCTTGGTAAGCAACAGGTAACAAATCGTCTGGTAGGAACCCTAAAAATTTAACATGATTGCTCAGTCCTAATTCAGTTGCCTGCTGTTGTAGTGTAGCTTGTAGTCGTCCGCGTCCTGCAATCATAAGCAAAACATCCGGAATTCTTGGTTTAATCATAGCTAAGGCTGACAACAATTGGTCAAGTCCCACTCGATTGACCAAGCGGCGGGCTGTGAATAAAATTGGGCGGTCTTGGGGCCAATTTAGTTTTGCGCGAGCCTCGTGAAGTGATAAATTAGGTTGAAACTGAGTAATATCAACTCCACCTGGAATTATGTGAATTTTGTTCCAAGGAATCTGATATTGTTCATGCAATACATTACCAAATGCTTTGCTTAGAACAATCAAGCGATCGCAGCGGTTATATGTTCTTTGTTCTATCAGCTTAGCTTTGAGCCAAAGACTTAGTTTCCTCTCAACGGCTTCCTCTTGACTTTCATATGCCCAAGGACCATGAAAGTTAAAGGTAATAGGCACTCCTTTTGGCAAAAGATCCAAAATTGGAAAGCTGTATAATGCAAAATGTAAATTAATGGCATCAGGTTTGGCACCTCTTGTTTTCTGAAAGTTAGTGCGGATGTCCCACAACCGTTTCCAAATAGCACTATCTGGCGATGCCAAGTTAGTTAGTTTTATCGGCAAATTTGGTTCAGCTTCTGGTAAACCAACTCCACATAATTCAACTTGGTCTTGATTTGCTGCCAATTTCTGGGTCAATTCATAAATATACCGTTCCAATCCTCCAGGGGTTTTAGGAAACCAGCCTAGTCCCAAACAGAGAATAGACGCAGATTTTGAAGCAGCATTTTTTGTGTTCCCTTCCACTTATGTTTCTCCAAGTAATGCTTGTCTGTCTGTCTCGTTGTAATTTACTTTTTAACGCCTTTTTTTGATTTCAGCACGATTATTTATTGATGCCCACAATAGATATATTCTGTTAATGAATATATAATCAGAACTTTTTACTATAACTCTAGATAGATGTTTGTTATCATCTTCTATCTCAACGTAAATAAATTATGATATAAAGATAGAATTCTCGTATTTTTATAAAATACTTAATTATACATTTATTAAAACAAAATATTTGAAGGGCAATTTGTAAGGTCAGTATAAACGTGTAAGTACTCCGTTGCTAGGAACGCTCTTGTACAGATAGATATGGGCAATGAAAGTTAAACTCTAGGAGTTCGCTTTCCTAGCTGCGTGGTTCTGTTCCTTGAGTGCTTTGGCGTTAGCCCCTAAATTTGATTAAGTCGAAAAAAAGAATTCTTTAGCGAGTTAAATCCAGGGGATTTATCTGTGGAGATGTTCTGCGTTGGTGCGTTCTGTGTTCTTCTTAAACTTTTAAGGGTGCATACAGCTAGTACCGCTCTCGTCCCAAGGGGACACGCTGCTTTGTAAGTCCAAAAGGACAGGCTGCGCCAACACGTATCTCCTGCACAGAAGGGCTTCCCTTCGGGTATGGTAGCTTTATTTCCGCGCCCAGTGTACTAGTAAGTAAGCTGTTTGCCAACACTAAGTTTTATTTTAAGCTGAATTTTGAATGAATTACACCCCCTTTGCAAAGAAGACTTCTACGTCTAATCTTCCACATTTCCATTGCCAAGTATCCATCTTTCAACAAGAAGTAACGACCTCTAGGGTTAAGGCTAAAGATTTTTTTAAATGGCGTCGGGAAAACCCTGCTATTTAGGTTGGAATGAAAGACTCCTCGACACCGCTGACTCTTAAATGTGACTATTGGCTATAACTTCCTTTAACTATCAACGATCAATCTTCGATAGTTTAGGAATGCAGATGAGATAAAAAAATAGTTGGACAAAGGTTATTGCGTATTAATTTTTACTTTTTATTGAAAATAGAGGTTGCAAATATAATCTAGAATATGTATTACCAAAAGTAACTGTATGAAATTAAAAAGTTAGTGTAGTTATGATAAAGTTTTGGTAAACATCTCTATGAAATTCCTTAATTGTAGATAAGGTAGGAGAAATAAAGATATGAAAAATATTTTGACATAGCTTGAAGTCAAACAAGTTAGTCTAGTACAACAAGTCATAATCATAATTAGTTTACAAAATGTTAAAATATATTTTAAAATGCTCAAAGCTAGAAATAATATCTAATTTAGATTTTTTGTTTGACTCTCAAACCTTTAAAGAATTTGCCATTCCAGTATAAGTGGGACTTTGAATTGTTTATATCTAAACTCTACCACCGAAAACCCATAATTTTAGGAGTTCAATTAAGAGAGCTATAGTCTGGTTTATTATATCAAAGATAAGAAAATTTAATGAAATAGTTTTTTCATGAAAAATGAGGTTGGAGAAGCAATCAAAAATTTTGTCAGTTTATGAAAAATAGATTAATTTCAAAGTTGGGTAAGTTCTACCATAAGCAACGAAATAGTGGTCATTTACTACGAGGAAAAACTGCAAAATTTTTCCTCGTTATGATTGCTGTAATAACTCTTGCATTGTACTTTGCTATGAGATCTGCACCTGCCACAAACGCCTACACAACATCTTGGATAGGTAATACTTATGGTGGCGGTAGCAAATGGGTGCAGAATTATGTAGAGGCAATGTATGTTGGTCCTGATGGTACGGTCTACACCAACAGCACTTGGGATGAAGCAGGAAGAGAAGCAGGAATATATAAAAACGGTGATGTTGTTGGTCCTGACTTTCAGCTTCATGGTTGGAGTCGTGTGGGTGGCAAAGCCATAACAGCAAATAGCAAGTACATTTACCTGGCTATGTTCCAGGGATCAATGGGCAAGATAAAAGAGGATTACCCGCCAGAAGGAACATCTTGGTACTGTGTAAGACGCTATACTTTGTCTGGAAAGGCTGCGGGTTTTGCTGGAGGGCGTGGCTATGACCAAAGTATGTTGATTGTCAGCACGAAAAACCCAGTTACGGGATTAGCTACTGTAGGAAATCAGTTGTATGTGAGTATTGCTAAGGCAAACCGCGTTAGTGTCTACAACACTGACACAATGACGGAAGTACGCAATTTTTCTGTTTCCAACCCAGGGCAGATAACAATTGATAAACAGGGAAATCTATGGATAATACAAGCCAAAGATGGCAGTACTCCTCCTCAAATTTTGCATTATTCAGCAGAAGGTAAGCGCCTGCCTAAGGTAATTGCAGATGTTGTTGACCCGAGTGCGATCGCGATCGATAATCAAGGCAGACTTCTGGTAGCAGAAAATGGACCTCGTCAGCAAGTCTTAATTTACAACATTGCAGGCAAACCGAAACAGGTGGGAACATTCGGTATTGAGCGTGGCATTTTTGCGGGTGTTCCTGGTGAAGTTGGAGATTTGAAATTTTACGGCATAAGCGGCGTGGGTACAGATGCAGCAGGTAATATCTATGTGAATAGTAATGGTTTTCATAATGCTGGAACCGACTTAAGAAAGTTTTCGCCATCAGGAAAGCTGCAGTGGCGCTTACTGGGTTTGCATTTTGTGGATAACGCTGATACAGATCCTCAAAGTGATGGAGTGGACGTATACACTAAGCACGAATACTTCCACATGGATTACAAAAAACCAGCTGGTAAGCAATGGACTTACAAATCTTACACTGTAAATCCTTTTAAATACCCTCAAGATCCACGCCTGCATACAGCGCCGACTTCAGTGTTCTTCCGGCGCATCCAGGGGAAACCCTTCATGTTTCTCACAGATATGTATCAAAGCTTTATGCAAATTTATCGTTTCAATCCAACCACGGACGGTAAACTTGCCATACCCTCTGCAATGTTTTCTGGCACATCTATAAAGGATGGTAAGCCAGTTGAAAGTTGGCCGCCAAATCAACCGCAGGAAGATAAGGAGTGGATCTGGCGAGATAATAACGGTAACGGTGCCTTTGATAAAGGTGAGTATGATGCCAGTAATAGAGATTATCCCTACCTTGGGGGATGGTGGGTAGATAGCAAAGGCGATTTATGGAAATCTTTGCGAACTCAAGAGGGTATTCGCCATTATCCTTTACAGGGACTAGATGCCAAGGGCAACCCCATTTACTCGTACAGTTCGATGAAAAAGGATAAAACTCCTAGCCTTTTCACGGATGTGCGACGGATTGAGTATTTCCCCAAAACAGACACCATGTATTTATCAGGCTTTACCAAAGACCATCCTGCGCCTGACGATGATGCTGGGGCAGCGGGGTCTGAAATTGTACGTTTTGACAACTGGAGTCAAGGAAATCGCACTCCCCGTTGGCGCACTGTCATTCCTCATGACACTACTGGAAAGCGTGAAGTGGTTACAATAGCGATGAGTGTGGCGGGAGATTATGTATTCTCTGTAACAGTGAAAAAGCCAGAGGTCTCTGTTTATAACGCCGCAACAGGAAAGCTAGTACAAAAGTTAAAACCTGGTCCAGAAGTGGCTGGTGAAAGTGGGTGGATTGATATACCCTACGGTATTCGTGCTTTTCGCCGCTCAAATGGAGAGTACCTGGTATTTGTTGAGGAAGATTGGAAAGGAAAGGTGATTGTGTATCAGCTACCCAGATAAAACCGCTCCAACAGTCAAAGGCTTAAACCTAAATTTTCAGTTTTCACACCAAAAATCTGGAATTTTTAAAGTTATTGTAAAAATTATATATTGATAGTTGTTATCAACTTATAGGCAGTGTAGTATCATTTTGCAATATTTTTTTACAATTTAGAAAATTATGAGAAAGGGAGGTAAACAGAGTTTAAAGAAACGATATTAGTTGAAAAGACCTTTTTCAATTAATGATATTGTAAATTCTGTATAGCAACAAAATTTCAAGAATGATTTGGTTCACATCTTATACTTCTTATTAAACTAAATTTCGTTAAGTAGCAGCCAAATCATTGCGTTGAAATGAACCGAAATCATTTGACAGTGAAATAAAGAAATACCAGGAGATCCATTCAGAACTCAGGAGCGTTCTTATAGAGTACGTCAAGTGCTGAGTGGAGCAATTTTGTGTGTCTAAGCAGCCTCAAGTTGGTTTATTCACCGGAATGCACGCCCGCTTTAAAACCCTTATTTTCTGCCCGCTCTTCGCAGGGGCTTCCGCCGTTAGCGCAAGCTCAAGAGCGGAGCGAGGCTCCAAACTTCGGCAGAGGGAGGGGAGGGTTGGGTGAAACCATGACAAAACCGGACAACCTTCCCCCACGAGTACTCCTAATGGTTCCTCAGATATCTGTGGTGGGGGCATGCATAGGCGGTAATTCTCAATTACTCGTACTTGTTGACAAATCAACCCGCCTTTTTTGCCAAGGTTGTCCGGTTTTGTCTAGGAAAAATGTAGCGGCTGCATTCCGGTGATTTGAAAAATTAATCTCACTTTTCAGTTAGGTCATGATTTTGTGTCATGACACAATAGTTGGATTGCAAAGTTTGTCTGGCTTTAATTTCTTATCTGATGGAGGAAAAAATATAGAAAATTGTAATATTTATAACAAAATTAGCGATAATTTTATATTTCTTAAACTAAACATGAATATGTCTTAAATAAGAAGCTGGTAAACATAAGAGATAATGACACTAGAACACTAATTAAGAAATACAAAATCGGTCGTGTTCAACCAGCAAATGGTTGAGAATGGAGCCTACAAACCTCATTTTATCGTTACGACTGCAATGACTGAATCGAGATTATAAAATGTTTTTTTATATTTTTATGAGTCAATGAAAAAAATATGAATACAAAATAACCCCTCAAATTTTTCCAAAAATGAAAACCGCTGTGTATTCTGCTCAAGATACAGAATTTTGTGGCTGCTTACCGAGTCTTAATTCAATCGGTTTAAGACAAAAAAACAGAGCGATATCGCCTCCTACTATTCTCA
The DNA here is from genome assembly GCF_963872035.1 of Scytonema sp. HK-05. NCBI lineage: Bacteria > Bacillati > Cyanobacteriota > Cyanophyceae > Nostocales > Scytonemataceae > Scytonema > Scytonema sp. HK-05. Next base: position 69,538 of record NZ_CAWMYC010000091.1, on the reverse strand, counting down.
ACTTGAAAGCCTGAGCCGTGGCTTTGTCAAGCGATTTTTGCGGTCTGATGAAATCCTTTTTAAAGCAGAATCCTAATAACTACCTCTAGTTTAAGATCCTGCATTTATCAGAGGTTGCTTCTATCGGTACTGAATCAAGATCAACCATTTGCAATAAGCGACCACTGTGGAGATCATATAAATGCGTATACTACATCTGACAAACCACGTACAAGAGATTGGTAACGGTATCGTTAATGTGGCGATAGACCTCACCTGTATGCAAGCAAAAGATGGTCACGATGTTGCTATAGCATCGTCTGGAGGAGAATATGAGGCATTACTAGAATCTTATGGAATCAGGCACTTTGATCTAGACCAGTCAAGAACACCGCTAAATATTATCAAAGCGGTATGGCGATATCGGAAAATCGTGGATGAGTTTAAACCGGATATCGTCCACGTGCATATGATGACGGGAGCAGTGCTGGCAGGGACTCTCAGGTTCGGCTATAAATATAGTTTAATTGCGACAGTGCACAACGAATTCCAACCTAGTGCGGTACTGATGGGCTTGGGTGAGCGAGTGATTGTCGTCAGTCAAGCGGTGGGAGAATCTATGGCACGGCGTGGTATCCCAAAACAAAAAATGCGGGTTGTATCTAACGGCACATTAGGGAGTCCCCGTCAGCGCAGCATTAAAGAATACCAACCGCTCCCCCTACACCACCCTGCGATTGCAACAGTATCGGGGATGTATCGGCGTAAGGGAATCGGGGAATTAATAGATGCTTTTGTTGAAATTGCCGGCGATTTTCCTGATGCCCATTTGTACTTGGTAGGTAACGGACCTGATCGCGAGTCATTGGAAGAACAAGCGCGGAACACTCAAGCAGCTTCGCGCATTCATTTTGAGGGTTTCCAACCAGAACCAAAGAGATATCTACTAGCTACTGATATCTTCGTACTTGTTTCTCACAAAGATTCCTCACCCCTTGTGATTCCAGAAGCACGAGAAGCTGGTTGCGCGATCATTGGCTCAAACGTAGATGGTATACCTGAAGCCTTGGACGCTGGGAAAGCAGGCATTCTCGTACCAGCAAAAGACAGCCATACGTTAGCCGTAAATTTAAGGCAGTTGTTGAGCGATCGCGATCGCCTGCAATGGTGGAGGACTCAAGCATCTCAGAACCTAGAAAGGCTCAGTGCTAGTCGCGTTCATAAAGAAACACTAGCTGTCTATAAAGAGTTAATTCCAGATAATACGCCCAATAATTATGAATATGCTAAAGCCAAGCTAATTCATAATTAACAAATTGAGCTAGAGATTAATTTATTGTTGATGACTCGTAATTCGTAATTTACAATTATGATTTAAATTACGAATTATGAATGAAAATCACACTATTTTTCCTAAATTAAATTTATGCATTTTATTGTCACTGGCGGAGCAGGCTTTATTGGTTCTCATCTGACTGAGCAGTTGTTATCAGAAGGTCACTCTGTGACTGTAATTGACAATTTGACGACAGGTAACTTACAAAACTTGCCTGAACATTCTGGGTTAAAATTTCTGCACAAAAACATATTAGACTGTCACCCAGAAGATTTTTCCACACAGATTGATGGCATTGCTCATTTAGCAGCTACCCCATCCGTTACTGAATCATGGATCAAGCCACTGGAAGCGCACGATAATAATCTGTCTGCAACTCTAGCTGTAATTGAACTGTGTCAGGCTTTAAAGATTTCCAAGCTAGTCTTTGCTAGCTCTGCTGCTGTATATGGTAATAAAACACCTCTATCAATTTCAGAACAACAGCCTCCCGATCCCATTTCTCCTTATGGTTTGCAAAAATTGGTAAGCGAGCAATACGCTGCCCTTTTTACCAAACAATTTAACTTTTCATTTATTGGGTTACGCTTATTTAATGTATTTGGACCTCGACAAGTACCTGGTTCTCAATACTCTGGAGTGATTTCCATATTTGTTGATGCAATGCTCAAAGGTTTACCTATCAAAATTTATGGCGATGGTAGTCAGACAAGAGATTTTGTGTTTGTGAAAGACGTAGCGACTGCCTTTGCTAAAGCCTTAACGACTCCACTACCTCCTGGTTCAGCATTGAGTTGTAACATTGGCACAAGTAAATCAACTTCAATTCTTCAGCTTGTAAATATTATGAGAACTTATTTCCCCAAATGGGAATTAGAACCTGGCTTTGCACCTTCTCGTCCTGGAGATATTCAAGACTCCCAAGCGGATATATCCAAAGCGTCATCAGTTTTAAATTTTGTACCTCAGTGGTCTGTAGAATCTGGTTTAAAAGTTTTAGTAGAATATTGTCAAGAACATAAATCATAGGATTATTTCTATAATTTTCACAATTAATTCTGATGAATTACCTCAAAAAGATTGTAAAAGAACTACATTTTTCTGTAGTGAATAGTTTCCCAGTTCCTATAGCTAATAAGCTGCCATTAGGTGCGCTGACAAAAAAGGAAAGATGGTCTATTGGAATCTATACTGGCAAATCCCCTGTTGATTTCGATGCTCCTAAAGGGATAAAAAATCCTGTCTTGACACGCCGGAACGTATCAGATGTCAGGGCTGGGTTTGTTGCAGACCCTTTTATGATTAAAGCTGATAGCACCTGGTTCATGTTCTTTGAAGTGTTGAACCAACAGACACGTAGAGGAGAAATTGGGCTAGCAACGAGTGAGGATACAGTGAATTGGAAGTATGAACAAATTGTACTTGCTGAACCATTTCACTTATCTTATCCCTACGTTTTCGAGTGGATGAATGAATATTACATGATTCCGGAGAGCCATCAGGCAAACTCGATTCGATTGTACAAAGCATCCAAGTTTCCTACAGAATGGAGTTTTGTTGGAAATATCAAAAGCGGTGCGTCATTTTTAGACGCTTCTATCTTCCGTCACGCTGATAAATGGTGGTTATTTACGGAAACAAATCCTCAGCATCATTTTGACACTCTCCGTCTCTATTATGCTGATGAGTTGCTTGGTTCTTGGATAGAACACCCAAAAAGTCCAATTATTAGTGGTAATGCACACATTGCCAGACCAGGCGGTAGAGTTGTAGTGATGAATGATAAGATTATTCGCTACACTCAAGACTGTCAGCCAGACTACGGCACACAGTTAAGAGCATTTGAAATTACTGAGTTGACAACGACAAGTTATCAAGAACGAGAAATTGACCAAAACTTAGTGCTTAAACCCACTGGTGTTGGTTGGAACGGTGCTGGTATGCACCATATCGATCCTCACTTTATCTATGAAGAGCGATGGATTGCTTGTGTTGATGGAAGGGGGTAAATTTTAATATTTAATTAAAATTTAAAGACCTGCACCTTATCGCCTACAGGTAGCGATTCTTGGAGGACAAAAAAAGCCTGATTGTACAGGCTTTTTTTTATCAGCAGCATATATGCTCAACCAAAAAATCAATGGTTGTCTGTATTTGCCTAGACCAGATTCAATTCTTAAAATTTACATAAATTCGTAAAAATTAATTCTATTATCTCTTGCAAATACCTTTGCCAAATTGGCAAAAACTATCCGGATTGTTGGAACTGTTGTTTGATTTATTATCTATAAAAATAAATTAGTAGAAAATTAAAGCTAGATGCGAATTCTACATATTTTGAACCACGTCCAAGAAGTTGGTAATGGTATTGTCAATGTAGCCGTGGATTTAGCTTGTCTGCAAGCTCAAAATGGTCATAATGTGAGCGTAGCATCCGCTGGTGGACAATATGAGGCATTACTTACCACATACAATGTAAAGCACTTCAATTTGGATCAAACAAGAACACCAATTAATATCATGAAAGCCGCTTGGCGTTATTGGAAAATCATCGAAGAGTTTCAACCAGACATCGTCCATGCCCATATGATGACTGGGATTGTGCTGGCAAAGATTTGGAAGGCTTTCTCTACATATGGTCTCGTTTCCACAGTACACAACGAATTTCAGCGCAGTGCAGTGCTGATGGGTTTAGGCGATCGCGTTATAGCAGTCAGCCATGCGGTTGCTGAGTCTATGGCACGGCGTGGTATTGCACAAAACAAGTTAAGGGTGGTATCTAACGGGACTCTGGGGAGCCTTCGTATGCGAAAACTTCAAGAGTACGTAGCGATGGAACTGCAAAGACCGGCAATTGCTACTGTAGCCGGAATGTACAAGCGCAAGGGTATTGGGGAGTTAATCGATGCTTTCGCACAAATTGCTGCTGATTTTCCAAACGCGCATCTCTACTTAGTGGGAGACGGTCCTGACCGAACTTTGTTTGAACAGCAGGCGCAAACTACACTCTTTGCTGACAGGATTCATTTTCTGGGCTTTCAAAAAGAGCCACAATCTTATATGCTGGGGTGTGACATATTTGTGCTGGCTTCGCACCGTGACCCTTCTCCGCTTGTGATTCCAGAAGCCCGTGAAGCTGGCTGCGCGATCATAGCTAGCAATGTCGATGGCATACCAGAAGCTTTAGATGGTGGACAGGCGGGTATCCTGGTACCCCCGGCAAATAGCCAAGCCTTAGCAGACGCTCTCAGGCAATTGCTAAGTAGCCGCAAGCTGATGCACCAGTGGCAGTACTTAGCACAACAAAACTTAGACCGATTGAGTGTTATGCGTGTCCATGAGCAAACCCTGTTGGTGTATGGAGAGTTAACTACCAACTTGGTTGAACCTACAAAACAGTTAGCAGCGCACAGCAAAGCAAATTAGCAGTGTTCAAGTTGGCAAAATTTCGCCTGGTGTTGTGTTCTTCGCTCATATAACTTTTTAGATGAAATAACAGCTTATTCTTAACTGATAACTGTTAACTGATAACTGATAACTGATAACTGATTCGTCAAGTGAGAGGTAGTTTTTGGGTGGGAAGCGGGTAGCCGTTGATGATTCCAGCAGAAAGACGTTGATGTTGATAATACCTTTTAGCTGCCATAGCCACACCAAGGAAGCCCCACATAACGACACCACCAAGCGAAATCATCAAGCTACTAAAAACTAACTGGAAGACGATCGCAAGACTAATCGAACGGGCAGCATTGGCAAACGGATCGCTGCGAGCTTCAGAAGTTTGGTATACGTCATACAACAGCAGCAATAATCCTCCCAAATAAGGGAGACCTCCAAACCAACCGAGAGCGAAAAACGTATCTAGGATGCCGCTGTCAAGAACAATTTGTATGAGTTTGCCGTCTTTATCAACAACCCACGTACCGCCGATCCCGTTGCCTAAAACATTAGAAAGTGCTATACCAATGTTTCTATCGTAATTTGCTGTACGGTCTTGATAGCTTTGGTCATTCTCTAGATTTGAAATAGTTCCAAACCGCTCGCTGACCATACTGCCGAATGGCTCAATTGTCACGAGTGGCACAACACATGTTGCCATGATCAGGATGGTCAATATTAAGCGCATCTGTAGCTTTGGTTTGAGATTAGTGAGCAAGCTGAGCAATCCCACCACCCAGCCTCCCCAAGCTCCGCGTGCCATACTTAGTAAGAATGCTAAGTAGCCCGCTACAGAAGCAGGGATACGCAATGGATTTTTGCTACTAAATAACAACAATAGCCCCGCCATCATACTCACTGCAAATGGTCCGGGCGAGTGCATCGTACTCCACACCCGCATCTGCATTGGTGCAGGTTGTCCAAAGCTTGTCAATTTTGTTTGGGTTAACCAATACCTATCCCACTCCGGTGCTATGAGGTATTGCACTACCCCATAAAGACCTGTTAAGAGTACAGACCAAACAAATACAGTCTCCATGTTTTTGCGATATTGTGGATAGTATCGCCAGTTAACAAGTATGTGGAACCCAAAAAATAGGGGAGAAATCCAGTCCAGCATTGTACGGAAGACGACAAGTGGTTGGTAGTTAACGCTCCCTATCAAAAAGCCGTACAATACAGCAAAAATCGCCATGACAAACGGTAAGCCGCCCATGCGCGATGCTTTGGGTAGGTAGCGGAAGAATGTAGCAGCAGTAATCAGTGTTACTAAGAACGGCGCGAGTAAGATTGGACTTGGCTCTACCCAACCGCTCCTAAAATCTATAAGACGGCGGATCAGCGCAATCAGAAACCATATCCACCAGGTGTAACCAATGTAAAGCACCGGATATCGCACATAGAGGAACACCCCTACCAAAAAAGACCCTGCTGGAAATGCTAGACGCAGTATACCTCCAGCACCTGCCACATAGCAGGCGAGAGTAAACAGTATGAGCGCACCGATCGCTAGCCAAGCTAGAGTTGTTGGTTGTTCTTTTTCTGATAATTCTGGCGTCGGAACTTGATGAAATTGCCTGTAGGTCACTCAGCCTCTCCCTGTCTAACAGTCGTGGTTTTTTCAAATTATCTATCAATGCTATGAAGGCTTGTCCATCTGGAAGCAGTTGTCAGGTGTAGAAAGCACTCTACTACCCATTTTTGATGCTTGATGATGAGTTTTGTTCCAAGTACGGAAGCCTTGCCAACGTCCTTGCATCGAAGCCAACCACTTTTGTCTGGCTAAAGTTCCTTCACTTTTGTGCAACCGCCACCACTGTAGCAAACCTAACGCCTCTCGTGTGCCGACGAATATTCCCCAGAATGCAAACACAAGCTTTTGTAAAAAGGAGAAGTGTTCCAGTAAAGCTAAAGTTTCGTTGTGGACTGCATTGGTAAACGCGATATTATTAAATTTCTGGCGTTGGTCTTCGTCGAAACGCTGTGCTGGATAGTGATTGACTGCTACCTCTGGGTCATAAATAAGCTTCCATCCAGCCCGTTTTAAGGTGAGACAGAATGCTAATTCAAAGTGTACCTGCGCCCCAGTGCCTTGCATCCGTTCATCAAAGCGCAATCCTGCGATCGCACTGGTACGAAAACTCATATTTACGCCCTTAAGAACATCGACCTCACGAGGTTGTCCCACTCCTAGGTGATGGTTGCCAATCACTCGCCCAAACCACTGCAATTGACCGACGATCTCCCGGGAGTCATCGAGTAATTGGTTTCCCTGGTGAACCCAATCACGTCCCCCAACTCCGCCAATGCTGTCATCTGATAGAAAATATGCACTGATCCGTTCTAACCAATTTGGGTAGGGTGCGGCATCATCGTCAGTAATTGAAACTGTATCGCCTTCAACCACTTCCAATCCAGCGTTCATAGCTGCAACTACCCCCCCAACGGTGACTTTTACAGTCTGTAGTGGCAGTTTACAGTCTTTGAATTCTTCGAGGAATTGCCAAGTTTCGGTGTCCGTATCCCTTACTGTCACTATCACCTGATATGGTGGTTTAGTTTGCGCTTGTAGCGCCAGAAGGCAGCGTAATAGGTCTTGAGGACGGCGATAAGTTGGTATGAGAACGGTGTTCCTCATTCTTGCTTAACTCCTCAAATAAATCCATATAGGTTTGTGCCATGATACTCCAGCTATGCTGCTCGGCAACAGCACGAGCAGCTTTTCCCATCTGCTGCATTCGGGTGCGATCGCTCATCATTGATGATAGTGCATCTGCCAAGGCATCGGTGTCGTCCGAGTCTGGTAAAACAACTCCGCATTCTGGTGTTACCAATTCTGCACCTCCTGTTGCTGTTGCAGTAATTACGGGAAGTCCAGAGGCGAGGGCTTCCAACAGCACCAGAGTACAAGCTTCATAACGAGAGGGAAACACAAATAAATCCACCGCCCGCATCAGCTGGGCTATATCACGCCGATACCCCAAAAAATGCACTCGCTGATTCAATCCTAAGGATTCTGCCATCGCTGGGAAGGGGCTACCTTCAGTACTTCCCACAACCGCTAGATGTAAATCAGGCACTTTCACCAAGGCACGCAGCACGGTATCTAAGTTTTTTCTGGGGGTGCGGATGTCTCCTGCAAACAGCGCCAAAGTCACATTTTCAGGTAAACCTAGTGTTTGGCGACAAGCGACACCTGGAGAAAACTCTTCTAAATCGACTCCATTGACAATCACCTGAATTTGAGATCGCCCTACGCCAATGCTTTCCAATTCTTGGGCGACTTTCTGGGAGACCGCGACAATAACTTGTGCTTTTTGGAAGGCTCGTTTTTCCCAAAAAGCATTCACGCCTGTATACAGCCACTGATAAAAACCATACAAATCTCGGCGGATGCGAGAAATGTGGGCGGGCGATCGCAGCCAAGAACTGTGGACAAAATGTACAGCATTCACATCAGATGCTGCTTTTGTAATTGCTCCGTTAACTTTGACCAAATCAACTTGGGAGCGATTTTTCCGCAACCAATCTGCACTTTTTTGCGAAAATATGAAATTCCGCAAAAATTCGGTTGGTAAACTGTTAACTGGAATAGAAACCCACTCTACTTGGCTACTTTGTTGCAATTCTGGTGCTATTTCACTTGCCAATAAGGTAAGGTGATGACCTCGGCGAATTGCTTCTTTCGCAACCTCATAATTCACTCGTCCCTGTCCATCACCCTTTTTTACCTTATGGGTAACAATACATAGTTTCACGCATCACCTTCCTTTTCTTTTGAGTTTATTGAGCACTTAAATGTTATGTTCTTTGTTGCGCTTTCTACTTTGATTATTTCATTCATACTTTGAGCAATTTATTGACTAGTGGTCGTGGGGTGAAACTCAAAGTCAATGCTGCTATAGTTCTTAAATTAAACTTTTGTTCCCAAAGCGCTCGCCAAAGATAAGGACGTGCTTGAGCTTGAATTGTTTCTTGAGAACGCAGGTAACCTAGAGCTAAAGTTGTATGAGCCTCTAACCATTTCTGCTTGAAATACGGCTTATAGTTCTTAAGGTTTTCATCTGCCATAAACTTTTCGTAGCAAAATATTTCCGCTTCCCCTTTGCGGATTTTTGCCTGAGCATCTCCACCACCACTGAGATTTGTATCTGTTTGCTCATGGGCGCGATACCGTGTCAATCTTTCTGGATGATAGTAAGCTCCATGACCGGAACGAGAACATAGGTATGCTAAATATAAATCCCACATACCACCTACTTCTGGTGGAATACTATCCCAGTCAACAAACTCGTTGCGAATGACACAAGCTGCTGCGGTGGGTATAGACTTATGTACTACGGCAATTTCATAAAAAGGTTGATGAACTCCTTTGTTTAGGGAGTTACGTTTGTAAGCCTTTGTATATTCATCTGAAGATAAATAATTTATTTTACCTTGTGCATCTATAACGTATTGGTCACAAAAAGCTAAAATAACATCTGGATTTTCTTCCAATGGTGGAACAAGTTTTTCTAAAAAATCCTCGTTCCATATATCATCATCATGCAGACTGGCAACGTATTTGCCCTGTGCCATCTTAAAGGCGTTCATCTGATTGGCAAACATCCCGACATTTTCTTCATGTCTGAAAAATCGGATGCGTGAATCACCAAAAGATTCAACTACCTCTCGGGGGCTTTTTGGTCTGATGCATGAATCACCAAAAGATTCAACTTCCTTTTGGGAACTTTCTGGACTGCAATTATCTGAAACAATAATTTCAATATTTTGATAAGTTTGTTTAACAGCACTATCAATTGCTTGCTTGAGATACTCTGGTCTGTTATAAGTTGGGATTATAACGCTCACTAAAGGCTCTTGTGAGCTATTACTGTGTAACATATCTAAAAAATCCTTTAATTTTATAATAGAAATAGTGTCCAATCTATGGTTGGAGACAGAAACAGCCTAATTGGCTTGATAATATTATCTAACTAAATGTTTTCAAAGGGAAAATTTAGATATTGTGTTTTCATAAATTTTTTGTAAATGTTTGACGTGGATATCCATTGTGAATTCTTGCAGAAACAAAGCATAACCTTGTTCGCCCATGTGTCGGCATTTTTCATAATCACTAGACAAATCAGTAATCGCTTCAGCCAGCATCTTAATATCATTGGCTGGCGCAAGAATACCTGTTTCCCCATCTCGTAAATATTCTGGGATGCCTCCGACTGCGGCAGCAATGACAGGTCGATAGTGAGTATAAGCTTCCAGAGTAACAAGACCAGCCGGTTCAGGCCAGATACTGGGGAAGATAACAGCAAAACACTGTTCGTAAAGTTGATTTAATTTCTCGCTATTACACCAGCCATGCCAAGTGATACGGTTGTTTATCCCTAGCTTATGAGCTAACTGTTCCAATCGGGGTTGATCCCAACCCTCACCTGCAATATCAAGTTGAATTTGCGGATCTGTATGTACTAAGGTTTTAAGCAGCCATTCCAGTCCTTTATCAGGAACGATTCGCCCAACAAATAAAATTCGATGATTCTTGTGTGTTTCTAAACTCAAAGGTGCAGTCACCATTTGCGGTGCGGAAATACCACAGCGTAGCGTTACAGCTTGTTGAGGTGGTAAACCGTTTTTAATCAACTGACTCCTCACGTAATCACTATTGGCAATAAAAGTCGCTTTAAGATTTTTTATAAACTTGCTGAGATGATTAGTTCCTAGTAATTCCTCTATCACTCTTGCTGGTTTGCGGCTACCACAGCCATCTACAAGTTTGCCCCAGAGACATCCTAAATAAGAGAGATTACGATCACAAATGACGCCCTGTCCTGGTAGATATTTTGTGCCACTAGCACAGTAAAGTGAGTGATTGTGAACGGTAAAGACAGTGGGACATTCTCCTTTAATTTGCAATAGTAAGTCTGGGCTATGAATGTGGAGCAATTTGAACTGACTCTGGTCAAGTTCTTTGAGAGATTTAATAACAAAGTCACTCACACCAGGTTGCCGAGATTGAATCAAAGAAGTGAGATAAGTTTCAGCTCCTCCGTTCCCATTTACTCTAAAGCTAGAGCAGTGATACATCAAGTTATGATCAAACTGGGGCTGCTGCAAGTTTTCCGCTCTTACCTCCGCATCAGTTATTAAGTTTGGCATGGCTCCTCCACCTTATTTTCCAAAGTTCATGAGTAGATTTTTCTTGAGAAAACAAATTCTCAATTTGCTAAGACTGGACTTGTGCATCTTTGTTCTAGATGCGGTTTTTATAGCTGTTGAGAGACTAGAGCAAGCGATTGCCATGCGCGGGCACTGGCACCTTTGCGATCGCTCTTTGGTGTGCTTAGTGGAAGGGTTATCCACCACAATCAATTTACAAGATAAGTATTGCTGTCTGTTCACCAGCGCCAAAGATTTTAAGGTTTGACGCAGATTTTCTACACGGTTGCAGGTGCGCTCATCGTTATCAATCTTTAATTGAGTTGATGCTGCATCTGGTGATATTTCCAAAGCTTGCCCTTAAGATCAAGCAACTCTTGATAGCCGCCCTGTTCTACAATCTGTCCCTGTTCGAGTACGACAACTTTATCTGCTCGGACTATTGTCGATAGGCGGTGGGCGATCACAACCACCGTTCGTCCTACAGAAAGCTTTTCTATAGACTCTTGAATAAGTCGTTCTGACACAGTATCAAGAGCACTTGTTGCTTCATCCAAAATCAAAATTTCCGGATCTCGCAGCAAAGCGCGAGCAATTGCAATTCGCTGACGCTGACCACCAGAAAGTCTTACACCTCTATCTCCAAGTTGAGTGTCGAAACCTTCGGGCATTTCTTGGACAAATTCCAAAGCATTCGCGAGTCGAGCTGCTGCGTAAATTTCCTCATCTGTTGCTCCTTCCGATCCATAGGCAATATTATTACGGACAGAAGTGTTGAAAATAAAGGTATCTTGGCTGACAACGGCAATCTTCCGGCGCAGCGAGTGGATTTCAATATCCCGCAAATCAACGCCATCAATAAAAACATGACCTTGTGTTGGATCGTGAAATCGCGGAATCAAATCCGCCAATGTTGTTTTACCAGCCCCTGAAGCACCCACTAGTGCTGTCATTCTGCCTCGTTCAATCATCAGCGTGATGTTACTAAGTACTAAATTTTCGCTGTCGTAGCCAAAATCAACAGACACGAAGTCGATTGAACGTTTTAAGCCAGGAAATTCGATATGTCCGTTGCGGAAATACTGTTTTTCATCAATATCCAAAAGTTTTTTAACGACTTCCGACGAGCCGTACATTGTACTGATATGCGTCGCGACACCATTAATATCTTGAATAATTGGCACGAAACGAAAGAGAACGAAGAAAAACGTTAATAGAGAAGCTACTTGTAGTGAGCCGTTAGTTACCAAACCCGTATATGCCAGAACAATCATTCCCACGAGTATTGTGGTCGCTAACGCCTCGGCAAATGGCTTGACAATCATCCATACCAAGGCAATTTTCTTGGAAGCACTGACCAGATTCAAGCTGGCATTATAATAACGTTGACGTTCAAAATCTTCAGTGGAAAATGCGTGAACTGTACGAATTCCATTGATGAATTCTATGGCGATTGAAGTAAATCTATTGCTGGCTTTTGATACTTCAAAGCTCGCCTCCCGCACGCGACCATTCAATGTAGATAACCCTACGGCTAACAAAGTGAAAAGCATCAATGAAATGACAGATAGCTGCCAAGATATCAAGAACATTGATAGTAGGTAAACTACAGCGTTTATTGTTCTTGAAAATAAGAAAGCTGCATCGCCAAAAGCTTGTTTAAGCTTTTCTATTTCCGTCGTTAAAGTATTTATCAGTTCGCCAGATTTAGTATTGCTAAAATAACTAATTTTGACAGATTGTAGTTTTTCAAATATTTGTTTACGCAGCCTATCAATTAAAGTAAGCTGAGTGATTTCGGTGTAAAGTTGTGCTACATAATTTAAGCCGGAACGTATCCAAGTGCTAATTAAAATCAATAACGAGACGCGATACAGCCGACTGGTAGGAGATGCGTTCACTCCCAAAAACACAGTATCAACCCAGCCAATTCCGGTATGAAATGGTTGGGTGTTGGCATCACTAGTTAAGCTTTGCAGAAGAGAAAGCAAAAGACTAACATTAAAGCCCTCAAAAATTGCCGCCAGCAATGAAAACATCAATGCCATAACGGTAATTCGCGGAAAGTGTTTAAATTCTCGCAGTATCAGGTAGTTGTTCTGCCAGAACTTAGTAGTCTTTACTAAATTCTTAAGCAGATTTTGGACTGGTTTGGAAATTTTTAGCTGCATGGTCAATATTGAACTATAGTTTTCCAGAGAAGATAGAGCGCTCCAAGTGCTATGTCTTACGAAAAGCCGCAACGCGTTTACGTGCGGCAAATGAGCTCACTACTGTACAAAGCACTAGTTGCTATTTTGTCAGAATCAAGAAGAGCGAGAGTCACTTTGCAAGGCTTGAACCTGTGTAAGTATCACTAGCATATGGTAAGGATCGGGCGTTCAAGCCATGAGGTAACGAACAAATCACAAAGTGGGACTATCCAAATGTAATAAGTTCGACTCTGCCTCAACTTCCCATGACCCCATGATTCCTGGTAATCTATTGAGATTTCGTTGTGCTTCTGGACTCAGCCGTACTGCATCTTCCAAAGTCCAGCAACGAGATCCTGTCAAACTCATTTCACCACGCAGCACATTCAACAATTGGGGTAGATTATCCAGTCCGTACTTACGCATCCAAAGTCCTAGAGTTGTCAGATTCTGCTCATCTTCCCCATCGCATAAACCGCTTTGATATGCGATCGCGAAGCCCCCGTTCTGCGCCATCGTCCTCTGGGCGGCTCCGTTTGCGAGCATCGCCGAAGGCACTATACTCCGCGCGATTGGCAAAGCCCCACCGTAGGCGATCGCATCCCCACTGACTTTCTGGCTGACTGTCGTTGTGCGAAACTTAAAAACCTTGAACAGTTTACCCCGTTCTCCAATATGCCATTGGCAAGAAAAAAGTGATCCTGGTTCTGGGGAGGAAACGCGCATTAACAAAACTAATCCCAGCATGATTGGGCTGACAGCAAGCAGAAAAACCAACGCTGTGAGCCACTCAGTGAGCCGCTTTAACCACCATAATACTGAGCCAACTGGTTTCGGCTGTTTATCGCTAGAAGGTATGCGTAGGAATATAGGCTTGCCGGCTGCAAGGCACGCATCTGCCCAAAATCTCAACCTTGCTTCACCGAGTTTTGGATCTATGCGTACCAAATTTACTGGAGAACGCTTTAAACACTCCACTAACAATCCGTTTTTATCCAGTGGAGGCATATACGGCTGTTTCGCTACTGCAGAAGGCATAACCAGCAACTGATCTCGTCGCCATTGAAGTGTGCAGTACTGTGAGGGATTATCTTGTTGTTGCTGCTTCACAGTATAGGAATTCTGTAATGTTGGTTTTATTGAGGTTGTCATATGTATTTACACTTATAGTACAGTAGATCGCCAACCTGATATCGAAAGCTATTAAAGCCAAATAGCCCGACCTGTATCTTAGTCTTCACTCCAAACCTGGAGGTCAGTGAGTGGAAAAAATGATAGTACAGCTATCCCTCATAGATATTGCACATCTTCGGAGAATTTATCTTTATAAAAGATGTACAAGATACAAAAATAGTAGCCTTTAGATAAATCTAAGAAACTTCTCTCTTGTATTGTTTAAGGGGTATTTAATATCTAGGATATAAGACGGCGTAGGAATAACGGTTACGTAAATAGATTCTTTATTTACTCTTTAAACATTTTGTGCCTTTTTCCGGCAATTATTAAGCTATTATGAATAACATCGGTTGTAGAACTACGTAATAACCCTTTTGCTGATCATCCCATGTGATTTTAACACAATCAGATGATTGCACTTAAAAAAGGCTTTATTATCAAAAGTAATAAAATTACACAAATTCAATAATATTTGTGGCACAAACTTTATACACTTATCTAAATTTAAGTTTAGATAATTCTAACCAGGAAGAGAATTATTGTTGAGATAACACGAAATTTATAGCGTTTGATTCAGTATGTTTCTTCTATCCCTCACTGTCATTTCCCTGCTATATAGAATGGCTAAAAGCTAAAATAACAGCCGTGTGTATCTATAGCGCAACTCAATTGAATGAAGTACAAATTTATCTGTGTTCCATGAGTGTCCATCTGTGGTTCTTATTTCCTGATGTATTGCACTCAACCCCCGAACCGCTATATTTTTTACCTACATAAGAAAAGATGATACCTAGAAAGAAATAATTATGTTATTTATGGTACGCTAACTTACTACATTAGTGAAAGCCAATCGTAATTGTGACTATTTTTTTGTCATAAACCATGACTCACTCGTTAGACAGTGCCTTATGAAAACCCTGAATCAAACTGGTTCACCGTCGCAATTTCGGCTTGGGTGCCACTATCGCTTTTGTACTCTTTATTTGTAAGAAAGGGCCGAAATTGCGAAAACGTGAGCGCTTTATGGTAAGTTTTCTGATAGATTTCCACAGTTTTACCTAGATTTTATCAAGGGACAGCTAGCTTCCCTAGTGCGCTTTCATTCTTAGATCTTTTGCAATGATTTATCAGACAAGCCAAGACTTGGGAGATGGGGAGACAAGGAAGCAAATTCTCCCTTGTGGTCCTTGTGGTCCTTGTGGTCCTTGTGGTCCTTGTGGTCCTTGTCTTGCTTCATTGATGGACATGTTATCAATTACGAATTATGCTGACACTCTTGCCCCTATAAAAAAATACGGCTTATGCCAACGCTGAGGGGCATATACCGCATTGAGGATTGCATTTTTGTTGTTTATTGACACTCCCACGCCGTTTATGCGATGGGATTTTTGGGCTGAGGAAAGGCATTAGTCACCTTTGGTCTTACAGAGCATTACTGCGTCGTTGCAGACGCCTCCTCCCTATACCCAGGGCAAATGCATCTTGTCATTAACAAGACTCTGTTCTCAATAGAGCCTGAAATAATCGCATTAAGCAATGCTTACTAACATCATCTTGAGTTCTATTTCTGACTTAAGTTTTATAAGTAAGCACAATGCCGGAGAGCGAGAAATCTGATTTTATCGTTTTTTACATAAATCAGAGTTTTCGTCAAGTACCTAGACACCAAATTTAGATGCGTTTGCCCTGTCCCTATACCTTTGTACCCTTTATTTCTCCATAGCTTGTTGCAGTGCAAAGCGGTGTTGCTGTGCATATGGAACGTATGTACTAGTAGAGTTTGATACCCCATTTGCCACAACTCCTAGTAAGTTTAACCTGCTCAGCATGGCTGTCGCTTGCGTAAGTTGGGTTCTAGTCACCCTACCAATGCTGGCTACCATAACCACGCCACGACACGATGATGCCGTAAGCATAGCATCCACTAAGCCAAGAACTGGAGTGCCATCTATAAGTACCAAGTCATAGTTCTCCTCAAATGTTGCCATGAGTTGCTGCATCCGAGGGGAACTCAACAGATTAGCTGGGTCAGCAGGCGTTGGTCCAGCGGTTAAAATATCGATGTAAGATGAGCCTGAGGACTGGATACTAATTTGGTTGGGTATAGAGACGTCACTTGTTAGTAAAGTAGAAAGCCCCTGTTCGTTGGGAAGATTGAGTTGTTTGTGTAAACTGGGATCGCGTAAGTTGGCATCAATCAGCAGTACCCGTTTATGTAAACGAGCAGCACTCATTGCTAGACCCAATGCTAGAGCTGATTTCCCCTCATCTGATAAAGCTGAGGTAATCATCAAAGATTTGAACGAAGAAACAGAGTTCAAAAGTTCAATGTTTTTATAAATTAGATCTAGCGATTCCCAACGTGGTGGAGATTGCAATACCTGAATTGTCCAAGGAGCAGGGACTTGTGGCTTCCCTAAAGGTAACTTAATAACTGATTCTCTATTTTTAGCAGGTGGCAACTTGGGAGTTGTTCCCAATATCGGTAGGGCAACCTGCTTCTCCAACTCAGCTGTGGTGTGAACTGAATCATCCGCCGCTTCACGGACAAAGGCAGCAATACCTCCCAACATCAACCCAACTACCGCACCCAGCATCAGGTTCTGCTGCAGGTTTGGACCTAACTGTGCACCGGGTTGGGGTTCTTCCACAACTTCCCAGTTAAATCCTCCCTTGGCAATTTCTTGTCGCAATTGCTGTTCTGCTTTCAAAAGCTCCTGCAATCTTTCGCGGCTAAGTTGTATCTGGGGCTGTAAGCTACCATAGCGAGCTAAAATCGCGGGAAATTTTGTGAGTTCCTCACGTAGTTGTTGCTCTTTCTTCGCCAGAACTTGGTCTTTAGCGCTTAAAGACACGATTGTGGTTTGTGTGTCCACCAATTTCGCAGCGAGGTTGAGGTCAATTGCGCTCTTCTGTCCTTTTTGTAAGAGAGACGGTGCTTGGCTACTAGATGGAGCAGACTCTCCCCCTAAGGTTCGTTTTTGCTCTTGCTGCAATAATGCTTTTTGGCTTTGAAGTTGATCTACCAACTTCTGCACGTTCGGAGCCTCGTCTGTAAAGCGCAAGCGTTCTTGTGCTAAAGATAGTTCTGTTTTTTGGTATTCGTTCAGTAATGCTTGGTAGCGACTAGACTGGCTCAGACGAGCTTCGACGAGGGCATTCTGTGGAGTACTTTGAAGTTGTTCTTGTAATTTTTTATACGTAGCAGACGCTTCTTGATACAGAGAACGAGTTGTGCCGCGCTCTTGCTCAATCCTGGTCAATTCGTCCTGTTTGGCTTTCGCCTGTGTCTCTGGATCTATTAATTTCTGAGATGTGCGAAACCTTTGCAAGTTAGTCTCAGCCTTTCTCACTTCATCGCTTACTTTCTTTAACTGAGCGCTGATAATTTTCAGACCATCTTTTAAGCGCTTGTCCTGCTGTTCGATGTTGTATTCTAGATAAACTTTTTGAATTGCATCCAAAACTTCATGTGTTTTAATTGGATCTTTATCGGTATATTGCACCTCAAATATTTTAGTAGCAACATTATCTTCCTTATTTTTGATTTGACTTAAAACTAAAGCGCTTTTCAACTGACCTACGGTCATGTCTGGATACTGGGGCTTGAGTTGATTAACTGCTTTTTGAAGCAGACCAGAACTTTGCATTAAGCTCAGTTGGGTTGCAGCGTCTACTTGAACAGTAGGGTCGGTAAATTGACTGTCTACACCACTACCACCTTCTTTCCTTCCTTGATAGTTAGGTTCTACCAACAGCTGCATTGAGCTTCTGTAGGTAGCAGGTGTCCTTTTTGTCATCACACCTGCTACTGCAATACAAGCCACAAACGCTGCTAAAAACCAAGGAAATCTACGTATTAAAACCGCAAACAGTTGTCCGTAACCCTGTTCTGACTCAGTAACTGGATTCACATATGGACTTAGGCTGCTCTGAACCACCTTTACTATCCCTCAGCTAACAAATTAATTGAATAATGTATTTACGGTACAAGCTTGTTCAATAACTTGCTCGACCTTATTAAAGAAAGCCTCCTCTGAAAAGTTGGCTACAGCATGATTACGAATGTTTTCGTAATCCCAATAGATTTCCCTGCCTTCTAGTAGTGCAGCTTGCAGTGATTCGGGTGTTTGCCTCTTAAAAAAGACCCCTGTTTTACCAGGTATCTGGGTATCTAACACCCCACCTGCTCCAAAAGCAATAACAGGTGTTCCACTGGCATTTGCCTCTACAGGAACTAATCCATAATCTTCTAGGGCAGCAACTATAACAGAGTTGGCTTTAGAAAACAACTGAGTGCGTTGTGTATCAGTTACGTGTCCTAAAAACTCAATATTGCCTAATGCTTTGGACTTTAATCTCTCTTTTTCTGGACCATTTCCTGATATCAGTAACCGCCATCCCAGCCAGTTAAAAGCTTCGACTATTATATCAAGACGCTTGTAGCTGATCATCCGAGCTGAGGCAAGATAAAAGTCTTCTTTTGTATCTGAAAAAACAAATTTACTCGTGTCTATAGGATAGTTAATAACAATGGCTTTTTTGCCGTAGGTATTTTGAATACGACGAGCGACAATGCTGGAGTTAGCAATGTAAAGGTCAGGTTCCTGTGCACAGGCAAGGTCTACCTTTCTCATCACTTGAAAGACTTGTTCGATTAATGGAGCAAAATATCGATAGTCTCCGTACTCCCGTAAATAAGTTTCTGTATCCCACAAAAAACGGGTAACATTATGGCAAAAGCAGATGTGGCGTGCGTCTCGGTTCTTTCGCACTGCTTTGGCAAAGCTGGTGCTACTGCTGATAATGAGGTCGTATTCTTGCAAATCTAAGGCGCGAAAGGCTGGAAAATAGAAAGGAGCCATCAACCGGAAATACTTTGCTGCTCTGGGAATATTTTGCAGAAAAGTTGTCTTAACAATACGCTCTCCTAAATCAATGGTTTGTTCAGGATCGTATAAGGAAGTAAAAACGTCTGCTTCGGGGTAGCGCTTGCAGAGCAATTCAAAAACGCGCTCTGCCCCTCCTTTTTGGGTTAAATAATCATGCACTAAGGCAATTTTCATATATTTTTTGTGGATTTACTTTATACAATTATCTACAAATGATAGGTTGGCTCTGAACACTGCACCCACAGCTAAGAGATTATTTTCCAAATCTGATTTATGACCCTATTTGTTTCCAAGATACTAAAAGGTTATTTTTATAATATTAATTTTTCATAAATATTTCGTAAGGATAGTAGCTGGTTTTTGGCTGACTGTGAGTGGTTTGCTTTTTACTCGTAAAATCCAGTGACCAACTTTACTATTGAGTTCTTGAACTTGAAAGTTGACACGTAAGCTAAGTTGTTCTAATAATGGAATCTTAGGCATGAATCAATACCTGGTTTTTATGAGAATGATTTTTCAGAATTTTTTCTATAGTATTTCTATAAGTTTCTGCAAACTTTTCTTTGGTATGATTTTCTCTGGCAACTTCCCAAGCTCTTCTTGCCATCTGTTTTAACTCTTGTTTAGGCAGAGTGGAAATTTTTTGGACTTCTTGCTTAATTTCTTGTATCGAACTGTCTTTTAGGATGACACCGTAATCTTTTTCCACATCTACACTAGCTTCATAGCTAACAATTGGTATTAACCCTGCATGCATACAATTAATTACGCTGCCACCACCACCTTCAGAACAGGAAGGATAGACAATGCCAACGCAGTTGTTAAGGATATTTCTAAACTTCTGACTGTTTATATCAATCCATCCTATAGTGTCAATATTAGGGGTTTGATAAAGTTCCTTATAAAAAGCTTTTACAAAATCTTGTTCTTTACTTATTGGTCCGCAAATAGTTAAATGGCAATCAGGCATTTGAGCAAAGGCTTCCAATACTAAGTCTAATCCCTTGTGAACTAGACCGCCACTACCAAACCAGAGAAAATTCTTGCGGCAAGCGTCAAAATTTTTTTCTTCTGACCATGAATAAACTACTTGTGTAGAAATGGGAACGCGGTAAAGCGGTTTTTTTGCATATTTCAGGGTACTCATGGTAAACTCATTCCCCAGAACTGTGGCACAATCGGCGTGTTCTAGAGCTTGATTAGGTGGTTCAAATCTCCGAGGACCCAGAGTTATGCCTCGCCTTTGCTGTAGTGCTAACAGTCTGTTGGCTTCTGCTGCATTATGGAATAAAAGATGAGCGGTGTCAGCATGGAATATTTTTACACAATCTTTATTGAGGAATGGTGCACACCTTTGCAGGTTGGAACGAGTTTCTATAAAGAATGCATATTCTTTTTGAGGTAAGAATATATCGTTGTTATATTGGATAACATCAACACAGTAGCCTATGTCCAAGAAAGTTTGTGCCATTTGGTAACATTCCCAAAAATGGGTGTGGGAATTCCGAATAGGTTCGCCAGGTTTTAAAAGAAATGGTTCAACAACGTATGAGATCAGTACGTTACCAATGGCTGGCTTATCTGGCTGGAGTGAAACCTTCCGGCGGATTTGTTGACGGATTTGAATTTTGTGTGTTAGGCGATTAACGATATTGACTGTACGCTGAGCTAATTTAGTTGGCATAAATATACTGAGTTGGAAGAGTAGTGAACCATTGTTAATGCTTGGGATGCCATCAACTTGTCGAAATAAGAATCTCATAACCTTTGCATAACTTTTGCGTCAAATAAGAGATTCTTTACTACTCAACCTATGGCTTTTTTGCTACCAAAGTCAACACCATAACATCAAGTATGGGTTGACTTCGGTTAACCTAGTTATCTAAACTGCTGCCAAGGTTTTTGATTGAGCGAAATAAGCGTTCTGCTCAGATCGCAGTTTGTCGCACAGTCTACCTTCAGGCAGTTCTACGTCGTCATAGGTGAGGACTTGGTCTTTTGGAATATCTCGCTTGAGGCGACATCCTTCCGCTAAACCAATCGGCAAGAGGTTTTGCTCTTGGACAATGTTGGAATTTTCGCATTGTCCGTAGGTCATGTAATAACCAATACCATCTAGGGTTTCGCCAGCTTTTAGGTCGATTTTGGCGGTAGTGACAACATCTACTAAGGGACCTCCTAAAGGACTTAAGACGTAATCTTGGAAGAGGACAGCGCGAGCAACAGACAATGGCACCTCAAAGTGACAGAGGTGGTAAGGAGTATAAAAGCTGTAGAGCGGTCCTTCACCTAACTTGTACAGGTTGAGGTAGTGTTGTTGCTTTGGATCGTCGTGAGTTCCAAATACAAATACCCCTGGACCTGGTTTTGCGCCAACTACGTAATCAACGATGCCGCCCAGTTCTTTGAGTTGTTCGACATCATACATTTTGGTCATTTCATCGACATGACCGTTAAAGTCGTATCCCAGCATTCCCCGTTTGGCAACTGTCATACCTGTAGCATTGGCAACGATCGCCTGCTCAAAGGAGATTTTTGTGCCATCGGCAAAGCTGGTGACCATGTGAGCTTTTTGACCCCAACGTTTGGCAAATGCTTCCTGTGTGGTGGGATTGCGATAGGGATCTTGTAAGCCTTTGATGTTACCACACAACAACGGAGTTAAGCCGATACTTTTTACAAAACGATAAAGGTTCAATTGCACCCCTGGCTGATCGCCATCGCAAGCGGTCAGGATGACTCCTGCTTTGTCGGCGTAAACTTTGAGAATCGGACCGATGGTACCATCGAGTTCCGCGTTCATCATGATGACATGCTTGTGATGAGCGATCGCCTCAAGCACGACATGAGCGCCAAATTCTACCGCACCTGTGACTTCAATCAGTGCATCGATACCTTCGGCACGGCACAGTAACATTGCATCTTCAGTGACTGCGTACTGATTGTGGGCGATCGCGTCTTCTAATTCAGCGACGGTAGAAACGACTTTGTAATCTTCAATCCCTGCTTCCGAATATGCTCGCTTGGCTGCATCAACACTCCGGTTGGAGATAGCAACTAACTCCATACCAGGCACGGAATTTTTAATTTGATTGGCAATTCCCCGTCCCATAAAGCCAGCACCAATCATTCCAACTTTGATGGGGTTACCTGCTTCGGCGCGGGCTTGTAAGGCGCGATCTACAATAATCATTTGGTGAAACTCCTGTGTTGATATTTGCTTGTTAGTTGTTAGTCGTGAATTATTAGTAGTTTGCCCACTGATCACTAAGAATTAAACATTTCCCCCAACGGTCATCATTGTCATCAAAGGCCAATTTTGATCTTTTTCGGAAATTTCAGTCACTTCCACAGGCCATTGAATATTGAAAAATGGGTCATTATAGCGTAATCCCCGCTCATATCCTGGTGTATAAAACTCACCAACCTGATACACAACTTCTGCCCCATCTGTGAGTGCTTGATAGCCGTGAGCGAACATCTCTGGAACATAGAAGGCGCGACGGTTTTCTGCTGTTAATTCCACACCGACATGTTGAAGATAAGTAGGAGATTCAGGACGCATATCAATAATCACGTCATAGATAGCGCCTTGGGTACAGCGAATTAATTTCGTTTCTGCTGCTGGCGGAATTTGATAATGCATTCCCCGCAGGGTTCCTTTTTTGTGGTTAAAAGACAGATTGCATTGGGCAACCGTTGGCTTTAAACCATGCGCCTCAAATTCTTGAGCGCAGAAGGTACGGGCAAAGAAACCACGATGGTCGTGCTTCTCTTCTAGGTCAATGATGTACGCGCCTTTAAGTTCGGTTTCGGTAAAAATCATGGGGAAACTCTCTTTGAATTATGACTACACAGTGGCACTAGGTAATTCCTGATTTACCTTCGTGTTGTTTGCGCCTACCTCTTGGGTAGGCGCAAACAACACGAAGAAATTCTAAGGGCGGGACAAGCACACTATCTAAGAACTCTCACTGAATCAAGTTCTTGAGATAAATCTGGTTTGGCAAAAGTATCATCCCAGTACTGGGTGCAAAGCTCTGGTCGTTTCGGTGGGTTTGCAGTGTAAACAAAAAACAGTGCTGACCTTTCTTCTGTCCTTAGGGTTCCGTGGTGTAAAGCAGTTTTTGGATCTGTAAAAATGACTGTACCTGCAGGTCCGGGACATGATTTCCATTTGTGTTCTGGGATGACTTCTTTAAGCTGTTCATCAGTGATACCTATGTAGCCTGAGCGCCAAAGCTTGTAGTAAATCCGATAATAATTTAAGGTGGACAAGGAGGTCAAAGATAAGGGAACATATTCAAAAGGACCGTGTTTCTCTTCTACGTCGGTCAAATAAATAATTATTTTGACCATCCGGCGGTCTTCTGAGTCTTTATGCCATAGCAGTGTGCCAAACTGATTTTCGTTGGGAAAGTCTTTGCGTAAATGTACGCCTTGAAAGGCAGTAGGAAGACCGATGTAATTTTCGATGATGTTAAGCAGCTTTTGTTCCCGACCCCAGTAGGAAAATTCTGGTAAGTCTGTCACTGTGTAAATTTGTGGCAGTCTTTGCGTTAGGTTGCTGTTATTTGCATCCTTCATTCTAGATAATTGAGTGTGAGATGCTTGGAGAAGATCAGATGTAGAACCTAACCCCAACTTCTCCAGAGTTGTCACGTAAACTCCATCGCGTTTGAGAGCATCAACAATGACGCGATCGCCTTCTTCCAGAGCAGGCAATTTTCCTGCATGGTTCAAAAGTGCAGATCTATAACCTAACTCAGATTTCAGTTCAGATATTCTGTTTATAATAGTTTTAAGCATGGAATAACACCTTCTAGTAAATTTGGTTTTTTCTTAGTCATTGATTTCCTGCTTACCCTGGATATTTTCCTAGGTTTTGAGCAGGCTGTTCGCTTGTTTCTACCATTTTGAATTCTCTAGTAGTTGCTGCCTCAAAAACAGACATACCTACTAAAGTCAAAAAGGGAACAATTATTTGGAGCGTGAATATCGGCCACCTTCTTAAAGCACCCAAGAAAACTCTCAAGTTAGCTTCTTTAAAATTCTTCCAAATCATCTTACGGCAAAATTGCTTAGAGTATCCGTTCTCCCCTAGTTTCATCACAACTTCAGACTGGTGTTTATATTGCATTAACAGTGCAGATTTTGGATCTTTTTGCCAATAACTTACACCAACAATACATTCAACGTAGGTATCTTTAGTAACAATTACCCTACCATTAGCAGCGCAATACCCAGCTAAATATGCTAAAGAAATCCAGTTTTTCTCAGCTTCTTGCCAGATTTGAAGACCGCGCTGTACCAACTCAGTGCGATATATCGAAGCAGTTAGAAAAATGACTGCGCCAACACTTTTCGCAAAACAGTGTTCAAATATAGCTTTCCCGTCACCATTCCCATCTTCACTATCAACATCAAACCAACGGTTACCCACTATTGTAGGTGGGTGTACTGGTTCACCTGTGATTTGGTTACGGCCAGAAAAATTGAGGAATAATAATGATAAATCCTCATGTTGTTTGAGTTTGCTGATCACATAAGGAACTGCTCTATCTTGAATGGGGTCATCATCACCAATTGTCCAAACATATTTGGTTTTTGCGGATTTTAAGCAATGAATGATATTCCGCATCACACCAATATTTTCAGAATTTCTGCTGGATTTAAATGTGATATGACTGAGATTGGTTTGCCACTTTTTAATGACTTCTTGAGTTTTGTCAGTTGAACAATTATCTGAAACAAAAATTTCACAATCAGATTCAAAGCCAATGATTGCTTGAGCAAGCCATGCTAATTGCTTATCAAGTCGTTCGGCACGATTATAAGTAGGAATGGCAATAGTGAGTAATTTATTCATGCTGGAATGTACATAATAGTGATTGGGTAGCTCTGGATTTTGCATATGTGATTACCTGCTATACCACAGATAGCAGGTTATTATATATCTGCTTGGGGTGCAAAATAATTCTCCAAACAGTCTTGTTTTTTATTATTTAGGAAAAATTATCAATAGATACACAGTTGTGATAGAATATAGCCCCGTTTCAAACACTTGGTAGACGAGATAATTCTAATACAGTCGAATCGGCATTTACACAAAACTTGAAGATGAAAACCCTGATTGTAGATTAATTCTACAGACGGAGTTAAAACAGTTTGATTGTTCGGAATGTTCACCTTGGGTTTATAGTCCACAGTTGATAATTCAAATTCTCCACTATACGTAGAACTTATGCGCGCTAATAAATTTTGAACCCAAACTGTGAACTAGAAACTTTTTTTGATGAACATCACCGTCAAACCATCTACTTGATGGCTTTTCAGCCATTATGGCACTTTACTTACTCCAGAAGAAATCTTTGTCAATTTGCTGAGTACGAATGAGATACTCTAGCTGCTTCAAGCGAGTGAAGCCTCTAGATAAGAAAACTTCTTCAGTCATATCGATTTGTGAGAACAAATCATACAACTGCTGCGCCCCCCGCTGTGCATTCCAATCACACTTAAAGCCAGGTAGAACGGTGTTAATTTTCTCGAAAGATACGCGGTAACTGCGATTGTCTGCACCCTGATCGCCAAAGCTCAATTTGCAATCAGGGAAAACTCCGGCAATAATTTCGGCAATTTCTTTGACTCGATAATTGTTTGCTGTATCTCCCACGTTGAAGATTTGGTTGTGTACGATATCACGAGGAGCTTCCACTGTGCAAACAATTGCTTTGCAAATATCCAGCGCGTGGACGAGCGGACGCCAAGGTGTACCGTCACTGATCATCTTGATTTCTTTGGTCGTCCATGCCAAACCTGCTAAATTGTTTAAAACAATATCAAAGCGCATTCTGGGGGAAGCACCAAAGGCAGTAGCATTCCGCATAAAGGTCGGAGAGAAGTCATCATCAGCGAGTGGCTTGACATCTCGCTCTACTAAAGTCTTACATTCTGCGTAGGCGGTTTGGGGATTGACAGCAGATTCTTCTGTGACATCACCCTCGGTAGCGACGCCATAGACACTGCACGAAGACATATACACAAAGCGACGCACACCTGCTTGTTTTGCCAATTCGGCAAGACGAACTGAACCTTTATGGTTAATTTCGTAAGTGATGTGTGGTGCGAGCTGTCCAGTGGGGTCATTCGACAGTTCAGCCATGTGGACTATGGCATCAACACCTTCTAAATCCTCTACGGTGATATGGCGAATATCTTTAGTGAGAGTTTTGGCTGTGACCTGAGTACCGTTGTACAACCAACCCACTTTATAAAAACCAGTATCTACTCCGATAACTTCATGTCCCCGTTCGATTAACAAGGGAGGTAATAAGCTACCAAGATAACCTTCAGTACCAGTGACTAGAATTTTCATTGTTTTCAATTCCTATTGAAGTTCGATTTCATGTTGTAAATGAATTACCCTAGTGAGGTACGGTGCGTCACTCTGGTTAGGGTAGTTTAGGCGATGTAGTTATGATGTATTGATGGCAGCATAAATTATCGCCTCACTCACCTTGTGTACATCTGTTATGCACCGTAACACATCATTTTTAAAGTTTTGAGGTTGTCAACGATGTTACTTTCATAAATTTTCTCCAAAGCCGTCTTCAAATGCTATCTCGCTAGCCAGACCCGTCTGTCATGTCAAGATATTGCAAGAACAAATGTTTTTTAGGGTGTTTAGATTGTTCTGCCAATCCTGCATACCAGGCTTTGGGAGAATTTGTGAAGTGAATAACGCCGCAACTGTGAAGCAGTTCGTTATACCTATTCTCCTTAAGTTTAGGTATTCTCACATGAAACAATGCCTGTGCTAGATGAAATTAAATAATAAATAATGTTGCAAAAAAGCACAGGCAAACACAATATTTAGAGCTGACTGACTACAGCTTTGAGATGCGATTGCTCAGGAATTTGGGCGACAATAGCTTTGCCAATTTCGATGGAAGATGTTGCTGCTGGGGAAGGAGCATTGCAAACATGGACGGAGTTTTGACCTTGAACAATCAAAAAGTCGTCCACCAGTTTACCATCGTTCATCAGTGCTTGTGCGCGAACACCAGCATGGGTGGGAACTAAATCTTCTTGTTGGACTTCAGGAATGAGTTTTTGCAAACTTCTGGTGAAGGCTGCTTTACTAAAGGAACGAATGATTTCCTGGATTCCTTCGTCAGCGTGTTTTGCCGCGAGTTTCCAAAAACCAGGATAAGTCATGACTTCTGCAAAATCACGCAAGTTAAAGTCGGTTTTGTTGTAGCCTTCACGCTTAAGACTAAGAACTGCATTTGGTCCAGCGTGTACGCTGCTATCAATCATGCGCGTAAAGTGGACACCTAGGAACGGAAAATCAGGATTGGGAACTGGGTAAATCAAACCTTTCACCAGATAACGTTTTTCTGGTGTGAGTTCGTAATATTCTCCCCGGAAAGGAACAATTTTTGCTTTCGGATCGGCTTTACCCATTTTGGCAACGCGATCGCTATGCAATCCAGCACAATTGATCACAAAGCGAGTTTCAAAGGTACCAGTGTTAGTTTCTAATACCTGATGGTTGCCACTGGTAACTATTTTTTCAACCTTTGTATTGAGACGCAGTTCTCCTCCCTGCTGTTTAATAATTTCAGCATACTTGAGGCAAACTTGCTTGTAGTTGACAATACCAGTTGAAGAAACGAATATTCCCCCAACGGAGGTGACATGAGGTTCAATTTCTTTGACTTCCTCAGGAGTAATTCTCTTAACGTCTATGCCATTTTCAAAACCTCGCTTGTAAAGATTTTCTAGACGAGGCAACTCTTTTTCATCAGTAGCAACTATCACTTTGCCGCAAACTTCATGGTCAATTCCATGTTCTTGGCAAAATTCCACCATTGACAGACAACCGTCACGACAAAATTTAGCTTTGAAACTTCCCGGCTTATAGTAAATGCCAGAATGAATCACGCCACTATTGTTGCCGGTTTGGTGAAAAGCCCAATTGCTTTCTTTTTCTAAAACCAGAATGCGAGCATTGGGATAGCGTTTACCTAAAGCCATCCCGGTGGAAAGACCAACGATTCCTCCACCTATAATCGCAAAATCATACATCAGTACTATAGCTCCTGGGAATACGAAGTGTGAAGAGTCAAGAATGAAGAGTGAAAAATCAAAAATGCTGAGAGAAAAAACAAGAGTGAAGAATGAAGTGATTTTTATATCTTGTATGTTCTATCTTCTATCTTCTATCTTCTTTTTTTCTCACCATACTTTCCAAGGAGCCTTACCATTCTTCCACAGATCCTCGAGGTAATTTTTATCTCGTAAAGTATCCATTGGCTGCCAGAAGCCATTATGCTTGTAAGCAGATAGCTTTTCCATTTCTGCCAGCTTTTCTAATGGTGTCTGCTCCCAAATAGTGGAATCATCATCTATTAAATTGATGACTTCAGGCTCTAGCACAAAATAACCACCATTAATCCAAGCTCCATCCCCTTCTGGTTTTTCGCGAAAGCTTGTGATTTTTGTTTGTTCGTGTCCTAAGACAAGAGCACCAAAGCGTCCTGGTGGTTGAACTGCTGTCATTGTTGCTAAACTCTTTTGTTCTTTGTGAAAATTAATGAGTTCTCCAACATTGACATTGCTTACACCATCGCCGTAGGTGAAGCAAAAAGTTTCATTGCCAATATGCTCTCGGACTCGCTTCAAACGTCCGCCGGTCATTGTATTATCACCCGTATCTACTAGGGTGACACGCCAAGGTTCTGCGTAACCCGAATGCACATTCATCTGGTTAAATCGCATATCAAAGGTAACATCTGACATATGTAAGAAGTAGTTGGCAAAATACTCCTTAATGACGTAACCTTTGTAACCACAGCATATAATAAAGTCATGTATGCCGTAGGTGGAGTAAACCTTCATAATATGCCATAATATTGGCTTACCGCCAATCTCCACCATAGGCTTGGGTCTAACGCTAGTTTCTTCACTTAAGCGTGTACCAAGCCCTCCAGCTAAAATCACTGCTTTCATGGGATTATCTCTAGGTTTTCAGGTAGATGAGTAATCAACTATCTTAGGACTGAAGAGAGAAAAATTGATTTCTCAATTTTCTCAGTATATAATCTAACTGCAAATTGGCACTTTAGTATGAAGTTCAGATAAATAAATCTATCTTAAGTATGAAAAAATGAATAAGCTTTGTAAGTACCTGAAATTTAGAGATAACAGTATTTAGGCAGTTTCTAAAAAATACAAAATTACCGACTCTTACTATTTCAAAATGACAAGAAATAACCTGCTATATATAGTCTTTTTCAAATGATTAGACTAAAAATTGTAAGGTGGGCATTGCCTATAAAAAATTACGTGAGTGATTTTTGAAGTATTGGTGAGCAATGCCCACCCTACGGAGAACCGTTGTCATTCTTCAAAATACAAAATATAATAAACAGCAAAACTGTTAAGCCTCGTGGTGGAACAGCTTAATTTTCTCTGCAATTAACTTGTTCTTAGTACAGAATTGCACAAGTTTTTTGAAAAATTTTTATCAAAGAGTGTGGTAGACAGAAAGGAACAAGCCTACTCTCCCTGAAACCCTAATTATAAGCTATAACGCTACAGATTTACGAGAAACTGTACTTGTACCAATTCCCCATGAAGAACCACTTAATATTTCTTAAATAAACCGCCCTACGCCGAAGGCGCATGCCCGGAGGGCTTTAGACGCCAAGTACGCGGCTGAGTTAAAGAGTAAGTATTAAGTGCAAGTTTAGAGAAAATTGGTATTAGTTGCTTTGTTGCGATACATTTGTGGTTTGCAAAAAAGTATCACATTTATTTTCAACGACAACACAGATACTGCTTAATGCTTGTTGATAATTATCCATATCCTCTTGTTCGAGAGATATTTTGGCAGCTGTTTGTAAATCATCAACTGCTTGCTTATGGTACTGACTAGATTTGCCACCTCCATATTGTGCAAGTTCGTAACGGACAACGCCTCGTTTTAGATAGACTTTTGCCAGTTTTGAATTGATATTCAATGCTTGGTTAAAGTCTTGAATTGCTTGTTTGTATTCTTGCTCAAACTCGCTGCTATATTGGGCAACTTGATAACGCACCAAACCTCGCTGAAAGTATGCTTCTGCCCTTGAAGAATTAAGGTTCAGTGCTAGGTTGAAGTCATCAATTGCTTTTTTATATTCCTGTTGAGAATCACCACTATATTTAGCAATTTGGGAGCGAACAATACCCCGTCTGATGTATGCTTCTACTTCATTTGGATTGAGACGCAGGGCATTGTTATAGTCTGCAATTGCTAAGTTATATTCTCTGTCTGGATCACTGCTATATTCGGCAAGCATATAGCGGGCATTACCGCGATTGACATAAGCTTTCACTTCATTAGGACTGATGCCAATTGCTTGATTGTAATCAGCAAGTGCTGCTTCGTACTCTTTTAGGTTGTAGTGAGCATTGCCACGGTTGACATAAGCTTTTGGATGTTTTGGCTCTTTTTGTATTGCTTGACTGAAATTTTCAATGGCTTTTTCGTAGTCTTTGACTTTGTATGAAGCATGTCCCTGCTTGTAGTAATCGGCAAAATTTTT
This sequence comes from Scytonema sp. HK-05, assembly GCF_963872035.1. Taxonomy (NCBI): domain Bacteria; kingdom Bacillati; phylum Cyanobacteriota; class Cyanophyceae; order Nostocales; family Scytonemataceae; genus Scytonema; species Scytonema sp. HK-05. The sequence goes on along the minus strand of NZ_CAWMYC010000091.1, from coordinate 38,778 downwards.
ATTATTCTTAATCTTGTCTTTTGCCAAAGAAATCAAATTTTGCTGAGCGTAAGGACTTTCGGCAAGAAAGGGGCGATTTGTAAATTTAACCATTAAATCCAAATACCCTAAAGCGCCAAAAAGACCAACCAAGCAAAAAACAATAGGGTATAATTTCCGCTTTTTAGGAGGTTTATAGTAGGAAATATTTTGCGGAACAACTGGAGGGCGATAATTGGTGCGGGGAAATGGAATCGCTGGTTGCGGTGTGCGAGGAACTTGAACTTGGCGTCTTTTGGGTTGTACTCGCGGTTGTAAATGTTCTCTATTTGCTATTGCTTTTATAGATGGGAATGGATCACGTCCACCTAATCGCAAAGTACGTTCGCACCAAGGACATTTGTCCAAGTGGTTGCTATAGCGATGCTGGGGGTTGACAGTACAGGTGATCAGGCAATTTTCGGCATCAGCAAGCGCCGTGAGCCAAGTTTGAGCGCTGGGGCGTAGCTGCGGATCGTTGTGACTCTCCTCAAAACAACGTACAAACAGTTCCTGCAAGCTTAGGGGAAGAATATCCCAAGGAGGTGCAATCGGTGTGGGAATGTATGGTACACGCCGCTTGAGACTGTAGGTAAAATGTCCTGCTGCAATGCGTGCTTCGTAGGTTGGAGGTTCACCAGCTCCTTGATAAATGCCGGAAAATGGGTGTGTGCCTTCCATCAACAGTTGAAAGATCAGCACTGCTAACCCAAACACGTCGTGGGTAAAATTGCGATCGCACTGAGCAAAGGTTTTGTTTTGAAGTTCTGGTGGGGTAAATTCTGGTTTCCCTACATGACACCGATAAACCACTCCACTATTTGGATCTTGTACCTGGAATGAATCGGTGTCTACTATTGTCACCAATGCTGTGTCACTGACAAGGATATTTGACTCATTCACATCCCCAACACAGTACCCACTGGCGTGCAACGCCGCAAAAGCCGAAGCTAGATTGCGAGCTGTGCGGATTAAGTACTGATAGTTGAACAAAGGACAGTGCTGGCGGCGAGTTCTAGGATTATAAAAGTCGATGATTGGACGCATTCCCTGAATGCGTGGCATCAAAAACCCTATCACCTGAGCGCTTGCATCGGTTGAGTGCAACAACTCAATGGGCCATGCTATTGAAATATGCCCCAAGCTGGCGGTTGGGTTTTCCGGCGGGTGGGCAAGCATCACCTGCAATTTGCGAGCTTGGGCAGGTGTTGGCTTGTGATAAACTTTTGCCACTAAACCAGCATCTGTTGGCACTGTATATATACACGCTTCACCGCCTCGTCCCAAACTTACGGTAAGGTTGATATTATTAATTCTTTGGTTAGAAAGACAACGTAGTACCTGCATGATATAATTTATGGATACGTTATAAATGTATACACTTTGGCACAGACGAATTCTCCAATCAATTGCTTAAAGCAGCAATGATTAATGTGAGATCATCATCTGTACGTTGGGTAATCCGATCCGAACGCAGAAACCTCACCAACTGTTCCTTTGCCACTGTTTTATCATCAGCATTCGCTGTAAAGTCGAACAGAGGAAGGAAGAACGGTTTATGAGGCGCACCCACAGCCATATTCATCGCAAGCATTTGTAGTCCATCAGTGAGGACACCAACGTTGACTATCGCTTGACGCCATACCCTAAGTTGAGCAGCATCTAAGGCTGTCGGCGAGGTCAAAAAAACTGTCTCATTAATATATTCTCCACTATCAGGCATAGTCAGTGCAATTAGGTTTCCCTGAGCATCCCTCGCTACCGCCACACCATCCCCTATTTGTGCCACTGCTACAACTTCTGGCGTCGCGACTGCAATAATCAAAGTGCTTGCTAAATCCAATGGCTGCTTTTCACAAGCAACAGCTTCTTCCTCAACAGCTTTTTTGGCAGCGATTATTGCCTCAAGCAAAAGCGATCGCACAGCATCATCATCGACTAGGGTTCGCCCTGAGATTTCTTTGATTGATATGTTTTCTATCGCTGTTTCCACAGCAACCATTGCTCCCAGCTTACCCATGCTTGCAGATCCAGCTCCATCTGCCGCAGCAACAACCAAAATATTATCTGGCAAAATCTGCCAGTGGTGAGCATCCTGACACAACTGCTTGTTCTTTAAGTGGCTCGTACCACAGACCGATGCGGCTACTACCCGCCAATGAGGTATCTGTCTATAAGTGTTCATATGATAGTCTTCCGTTGCTGCTCTTTGCATGAGCATTGCGCCATATCATTACTAAACAGAACCCCAACCAATCGGTGGTAGTGCTACCTGTTCGTCTACCTTGGAATGAGAAACAGCTGACATACTAGCTGACAGCCAAACAAACATTTCAACAAAATTCAGCCCTTCGAGCCTCAATGGCGTACGTACAGCTATTTGACTTAAACGTGTCATGTTCGCATTGTCTACTCCTACAGTAAAAAATGCCACACGCTTACTCGCTTCGTCTGCGTGCAAACGCCGCGCTGCTTGCTCTACAACATCTTCAAACTCGCCTTGCGGCTCACCATCAGTAATCATGAACACCCAAGGACGATAGTAAGCAATGCCGTTAGTGCGATACTGAGCTTTGCGGTCTTGGAGCAGATCCAAAGCTTTATGAATTCCAGCACCCATCGTAGTCAGTCCTTGTGCTGTCAGTATCGGCGGACTGAATTGGTCAGCAGTCACAAAGTCCTGTACTACATTTACATGACTATCAAAAGTAACTATTGCTACTTCAACCCTCCTTGCTGCCAAGGAATTTTTCGTTAATTCTTCCTTGAAAGTCTGCAACCCCTGATTCAATGAATCTATTGGCATACCTTGCATTGACCCAGATGTATCTAGGAGAAGTACACAAGGACAACGCGGTTCTGGGTTTTCCGCAAACTCCACTACTTCATCAAGTTTTAATGTATCAGGCATAACTTTTCGTGTTATGTTATAGTCCAAAGCGAAGCTTTCCTTTTCCTCAAAGTATATAGTTTATAGCACTAACGAAACTATATGTAAGTTGTTTAATCCTAGATAGTTTACTATTTGTTAAACAAAATTTTGCTGCTAATTTTTTTACAAATTTCTGAAATCTTACCAGAGACATATCCCTGTAAAACTGAACCAACTAGGAGTCGGCATTGCCTACCGCGAAATACAAGCAAATTTTATACATAACACGTATAGAATACAATAAATTAGTACGTCAGTTAACACAAAATTTTAAAGATTCGATGTAGAAAGGTAGGATTTTAGATAAAAGCAATTAACTAGAGTTCATAAAATCAGTAGGATAGCTACGCCTTCGTTACCTTGCTTAATTAATTAAAATTGAAATAAGTTGAAAAATTCTTTCGTTAGCTATGTTACGGGAAAATGTAACATACTAGCTATAATGTTACCTCTACAGCTTGTAATATATGTATACAATATCAGATTCTAAGAATATTTCTTTATAGGGAAATATCGAGGTAAACGAAATACCTTATTTACCGATAAGAAAGAAAATTCAAACAATCGGTCTTATTTTCCAGTAAATCTCTAAAGAAATGAATAATTTTGGCACATTCAGCAAACTACGTCCCCTCAGTTTATTGAGACATCTATCTAATTGTTCTGAGAGTACTTGTTTACAAGTCCTCAGCAACTCCGTTTCCTGGTCAATCTATTTAGAGCAGGGGAGAATAACTTATGCCACCCATTCAGTCGAACCCTTTGACCGACTTGAACGTCATTTGCGTCGCCTGAGCCATCATGTTCCTAACATCATCGCTGAAGTTCGTGTTCAATTACGTTTGATGTTTGAACCAGACGCAAAAAGTCAGTCAGTTGAATATAAAAATCATACCAGAGAACAGTCAATTCCCCCTCCACTCCCTCCTGAGTACCAAGCTATTTGCTGGTTAGTTAGTGAACGATACCTACATTCTACACAAGCAGCTGTGCTGATCCAAGAATTGGTCAAAGAAGTGCTTGAGCCATATCTTTTAATCAAACATGGAACTTTTACATTAAAAGATTCTCATTATCGAGTTCCAACCATTTGCAAGCTGGATGTAGAAAAAATTGTGGAACGCTGCCAACAAAAGTTGCAGAATTGGCAGTCATTAGGTCCCCAAATTTCTTCTCCCTATCAGCGTCCATATTTGTTAATTAAAACCACAAACAGTCAAAAGAATTTATCAGGAATAGACCCTAAGTTAACTGAGTGGATGAAGGGTTTTAGTCTGCGGCATCTGTCAGTGATTATGAATCAAGACGAAGTCCAACTGGCTAGAATATTATACCCTCATATTTTAAATGGCACAATATTATTGCATGAACCAGACCCTCCCTTTGATAAATTACCAAAGACATTTCCAGATTTAGAACAAGCTTCTACTTATGTCGCCCAATCAGCTAATACTAAACTAGTTGATTCTGCAGTAGCATCAAGTAGCACCATCTCCAAAGAGAAGCCCACTATTTCTGTTGAGAACAGAGTTACTCATCAGCGAAAAACGCCGATTTCTCCTCAAAAAGAAGAAGTTCAAGAATTAGCAACATCTAAACCTAATAATAATGGAAACTCAGGACATGATATAGAAACTCCTGCTAATTCAACTCATCGAAAAATCTACAAAGTTGTTTCTGTAGATGATAGCCCCACCATCCTGAAAGAAATTAGCCGGTTTTTAGAAGATGAAAATTTTTCTGTAGTGACAATCAACGATCCACTGAAAGCAGTTATGTCGATTATTCGGCATAAGCCAGACCTAATTTTACTGGATTTGAATATGGAAGGCATAGATGGTTATGAATTATGCAGGATTGTCCGAAATAATTCAATGTTCAAAAAAACTCCCATAATCATGGTAACGGGAAACAAGGGATTTATTGACAGAGTAAAAGCAAGATTTGTCGGGGCATCTGGATATTTAACTAAGCCTTTTAGTCGTGCAGATTTACTGAAAATGGTGTTTATGCATTTGGCTTGATGATTGCAGTGATTAGTTAATAGTCAATCGTTAAAAAAAACTTGAATTAGGATGTAAGAAAACGCTTTCTATCCTAATATTATTGCGTAAATATATTCTATTTTGTAATTTACAATTTGATTTTTATATTTCAATTACTTATAGCCGAATGGCACGCTTGTTAAGAGCAAACTCTTGTGCCGGCTCGTTAAGAGCCTCCGGGCTCTTAACGCATTTTGGGAGGCTCTGCCTCCCGTTAAAATATTGGAGGCAGAGCCTCTAGGAATTGCGTTACAACAGAGCCTTGTAACGAGAAAAAGCTTAATTTAAAAGGGTTTCACGTTAACAATCGTGGCATTCACCATCAATATCTTTATCAAAGTTTATGCGACTGAATATCTTGTCACTAACCCAGCAGCCTACATTTCTCCTAGTTTGGCAGGCTGGCTTGAGTTTAATCTCTTAAGTCTTCTAGCCCTCTGGATATAGATTTGAGTTGTTGTGCTGACAAAGCCTGATTGGCACTTTCAAAAAATACTGATAAATTGCCTAGCCCAAGGTGTTCGTATACACTTGCTTGTAAAGCCATTTCTAATCGGTCTAGTTGGCGAACAAACTGTGATTCAGCAGATTGCCCCTTTTCGTATTCTTCCCATAAATCGATCCACTCTAATCCATGAGGAAGTTTACTTAGTACTTGAACAATAGACTGCTTTTCTAGTTGATATTTTTGATTTGGTTGAATTGCATCTTTTGGAGTAAAATCGCCTGCATATATTTCTCCCAAATCGTGTATTAAAGCCATACGAATAACCTTGGTTCTGTCTAACTCAAGGTGATATTCATCAGCTAAAAATAAAGCTAATAGCGCAACACAAAACGAGTGTTCGGCAACACTTTCACAATACTTTGGCTCAATACCGTGCTTTAACCAACCTTGACGATACAGATGCTTAAGATGATTAAACTCAAAATAAGCTTCAATAATAGGCAAAGTTTGCTTGCCGTCTAAAAGAGTAATAGGTAAAGCCGCTTTTGTGTGCATGATTTCAAGTGAACTATAAAAACCTACAGGGGACAAGCAAATGCTTGTACTTGCACAGAATAACTTTACCATCAGCTCCTCCCTTTACAATTCTTGGATTTTGAGTGCCTAAAAGAAGTGACTGTTGCCTTGGTACTCATAGTTCTGAATTTTTGCTTAAGTACCATCGCAAGCTTGGTGTCTGCAAATGAAGACCTTGTCCCAATGCGTGAGGAACTTGGTGGAATAGTTCTAGAATAGTCTGTGCATTATTATTTAGCTTAGATTTCAGACAAGGCAACACACTTCATGCGTATCTCACTAAAATGGTTGCAAGAACTAGTAGAGTTGAAACTTAGCCCAGAAGAACTAGCAGAAACACTGACATTAGCTGGGTTTGAGGTGGAAGATATTGAAGATCGCCGCACTTGGGCTGCGGGCGTTGTTGTGGGGAAAGTGCTTGAACGCCAACCCCACCCCAACGCTGACAAGTTGAGTGTTTGCCAAGTCGATATCGCCACGGGTGAAACTTTAAATATTGTCTGTGGTGCTTCCAATGTCCGGGCAGATCTCTATGTTCCAGTAGCAACCGTAGGTACTTACTTACCAAACATTGATTTAAAAATCAAACCTGCGAAACTACGAGGTGTTCCGTCTCAGGGGATGATTTGTTCGCTGAAGGAACTGGGTTTACCTAGCGATGTTGACGGAATTCATATTTTTACGCAAGAGAACTTGCAAGTTGGTAGTGATGTCCGTCCACTCTTGGGTTTAGATGATGTCATTTTAGACGTGACTGCGACTGCTAACCGTGCTGACGCTTTGAGTATGGTTGGCATAGCGCGGGAAGTCGCAGCCCTGACAGGGGCAAAGCTGACGCTTCCCAAACCAGGTGAACAGACGCCTGGTACGTCTCGAGAAACGTTTCCTTTAGCTTTAAAAATCTCTGATACGCAAGCTTGCCCAGCATACATTGGCACAGTAATTGACGAAGTAAAAATTGCACCATCACCTGAGTGGGTGCAACAGCGCCTGCGTGCTGCTGGAGTGCGACCGATAAATAATGTCGTGGATATCACGAACTACGTTTTGTTGGAATGGGGACAGCCGCTGCACGCTTTTGACCGCGATCGCCTACAATCGGTTGCTGGTAGTGACAGTCTGACAATCGGTGTCCGCTTCGCCAATGCTGGGGAAACTCTCAAAACCCTCGATGGACAAACTCGCACTCTATCTACCCAAAATCTCTTAATCACCGCCAATAATAAACCTGTGGCGCTAGCGGGAGTCATGGGTGGTGAAGAAACCGAAGTGCATGATGGTACTCAAAACTTGGTATTAGAAGCTGCGCTGTTTGATTCTGTGGCAATTCGCCGTTCTTCCCGTAGCGTAGGCTTAAGAAGCGAGGCGTCTGGGAGATACGAACGGGGAGTGAACCGCGCTGAGTTGGAAGTCGCCACACGCCGCGCTTTATCACTGATCAGCGAACTGGCTTTTGGAACTATAGCCACACAGGAAATTGGCGACTCCCGTCCTGACCCCTCGACTTGGACACATTCGATTGAACTGCGTTTAGACCGAGTGAATCAGGTTCTCGGACCAATCGATTTGGGAGAGCAAACAGGAGAAATCCAAGGCGAAGATGTTGAACGCATCCTGACAGCACTCGGATGTCAGGTGACTCCCATAGATGATCGTACGTGGACGGTTTCTGTACCTCCGTATCGTTACCGCGACTTAGAACGGGAAATAGACTTAATTGAAGAAATTGCCCGTCTCTACGGCTACGATAAATTTTACGATACCCTACCAGAAAAGTCAGAAGCAGGTTATTTGCCCCTTGAGCAAGAACTGATACGCAAGTTACGAGCATCGCTACGGGCGGAAGGATTGACAGAATTAATACACTATTCCTTGGTAAAACCAGGGGAAGACAGACAAATCGTCCTGGCAAACCCATTGTTTGTCGAATATTCTGCATTGCGAACCGATTTGATATCAGGGTTGATTGATGCGTTTCAATACAATTTAGAACAAGGCAATGGTTCGCTGAACGGCTTTGACATTGGGCGGATTTTCTGGCATGAAGAAGGTTTGCAAGAAGCAGAAGCCATTGCTGGGATTATGGGAGGCGATACTTCCAACAGCAAGTGGACAAGAAGCGATCGCGAGCAACCTATGACCTGGTTTGAAGCCAAAGGTATTCTAGAAAGTGTCTTTCAACAACTTGGCTTGCAAGTGGAATACCAAAGCGATCGCAGAGATTCTCGCTTGCACCCAGGACGTACCGCTTCCCTGTGGGTACGGGGTAACAGCCTTGGTATCTTTGGGCAACTGCACCCGCAACTGCGACAAGAAAAAGGCTTACCAGATTCAGTCTACGTGTTCCAGTTGGATCTAGATGTGCTTTTGAATTATCTGGACGAAGATGAAATTTTAGTACCGCAATTCAAGCCTTACTCCACTTATCCAGCGGCAGACCGAGATCTTGCTTTCTTCGCACCTGTGAAAGTGACCGTTGCTGAAATTGAAAAAGCAATTACCAAAGCAGGCAAAGATTTGCTAGAGTCTGTGGAATTGTTTGATGAATATCGCGGTGAGAACGTGCCCCAAGGACAGCGGAGTTTAGCATTCCGTTTGATTTATCGGGCAAGCGATCGCACCCTCACCGATAACGAAGTTGAACCAGTACACAACAAAGTCCGCGAAGCCCTCGTGGAGAAATTTGGTGTTAGCCTCAGGAGTTAAAACATAAGAGTGAAGAGAGAAAAATGAAGAAATTTTTTGCTCTTTCTTCTCTCTTATGTCTTATTTCTTTTGTTTGAATTTTGAACTTTAAATTGCATAGAACCATGCCTAAATACGTATTGTGGGGAACTTACTGCGAAGACGTTCTGGAAAAACGCGCCCCTTACCGTCAAGCGCACCTAGACGGATTAGCGAAACAGAAAGAATCCGGTGTGTTGATTACTATTGGTCCTACCAAAGATGTCACTAAAGTTTTTGGTATTTACGAAGCCGAAGACGAAGCTACTGTGCGCCAGTTAGTTGAAGCTGATCCCTACTGGCAAAATGGCATCTGGACCGAATACTCTATCAAAGAATGGATTCAGGCATTCTGAATAAAAGGTACGGTAATCATGAAAACGTTTTCATCCACAAAAACTTTCCTGTTGTCTAGACTAGAGAAAAGGTAAAAAAAGTGGAACAACTTCAACTTTTCTCTAGTCGTTTAATGTCTTGAGAAGGTAAAACTATGAACAAAATTTTGAAACGCGCATTTATGCCCAGCCTGTTGGCTGCTTCTTTAGCTGGTGTGAGCTTGTTTCCAGCTCAACCTGCCTCTGCTGATGATAAGATCCTTGAGGATGTAGGTATTGGAGCAGGTGTTGGTGCTGTCTCAGGCGTCATCAGAGGACGTAATGTGATAAGGGGTGCTATTAAGGGTGCTGGTGCTGGTGCTGCTGTTAATGGTGCTAATGGTCTTAGAGGCACTCGTAGAGAAAGACAAAATCGCAACATCATTCAAGATGTTGGAGTAGGTGCCGCCGCCGGCGCAGTAACTGATGGTATTATCAACGGTGGTGGAGATACGCTTGGTAGTGCAGCTGAAGGTGCAGCAACAGGTGCAGTTATCAATACCATCAGAAAGAAAAGGTAATTCGTAATTTGTGACGAGTAACTTAGTTACCAATTATCATCAATTGCGGATTTCTAAGGATGGCTGGCTGAAAACCTTGTGGATGGGTGCCCAAGGATGAAAGCTGGATGAAAGCCTTTAGGCTTAGGTCAAATATCCTAAAATATTTGCGTCAGTACAAGACGTTAAAACCTACTCCCGGACGCTCGTGAAAGTAGACGCCCGAAATAACTTTGAGGAGATATCACTACGCACCGTGTGTGCAAAGGTGGTGAATCCAGCCCTGAAGGCGGGTTTCCCGCCGTAGGGGACTGGTGAACCCGAAGGGTGAGCCTGGGAACCTGAAAAATCAGGATATTAAGACAGCGATGTCTTAAGAATCTCTGCTCCTTTAGGACAGAGATTGTCAATTTACACCTTCCCTAGTAGAGCTAGGGATTATTTTGTTTGTAGGGTCAATACTTCACAATTGAATCGCCTCAGTTCAAAATTGATCTGAGGCGCTATATATCTTATAGAAACTTACTATGCGATGAACATCTGACGATTATCACCTTAGACCGCTTTGAAGAAGGGTTTAGCCTTCCCTTGGTGATAACAAAGTGGAGGAAGCGACAAAAACTCCACATCGTCAATGTCAACTATTTGCACTCTTCGCACATGTGACGCCGCTCTCCTTCTATGTGCAACAATGGGTCACAGCGATATAACCCCCATCCAGTGCTACTTATTCTCAATTTTTAGATTAGCAAACCGAAAGCTTCTAACAAGTCATTCCACAGTTCGAGTTTAATCTCAGACTAAAGTAAGAATTTTGTCAGTTCTATTTTTAGACTGCTAGATGCTAAGTAGATAGGTAGAAATAAACCAAACTATGTTAAGAAATGTAAAAGCCTCTAAAACCCTTACTAATGAACGGCAGGTGACGCCAGTCCGCTCAAGTCGGCAGAGCCGCCCACGCGGCTGGCTCCTTTATGCCGGGGAACCCGTCCACCGCACTGCCTCCCAATGACTAATGACGTCGGACTGCCGAAACTCGTTAACTTTATTTGTACCGACCTACTTATCTGGTGTTTTTGTGTCAATATATTCACGCCAACGGCTAATTCGACTCTCTTTGAAATCAACAACTATAACATCGTCTGCTTTATTGCGGTGACCTGAAGCTTTTTCAGTATCTTCGTAATACCATTCCACTACCGCCTGGCTTCCCTCAATAATCATCCGCTGGATATTGATTTTCACATTTGAATATTGCTCAGCAAATTGGGTTACTTCTTCCCTTATTTTCTCTTGCCCCTGCCAACGTTTCCCAGGCACTATAAGTTCACCGTCTGGCGTAAACAACTGGGCAAGAGCATCAGCATCTTGAGCTACCCAAGCATCTCTAGCTTTTTCAATCAATACACGAATATCTTCTTGATTCATAAATTTATCTGCAAACGCAGGTGTATTAAAAGTTAGGCAAAAATATATAATTACTAATAAGAAAAACTGAGATAATCTTACCATTCTAATTTTTTTTAAACTTGGTGTAGCCTCTTTTTACAAGATAGCAGTTTGATGAAATTAGATATGGAAATAAAAACGACTATCACTAGTATACAGCTTCACACAACCCTCTCTCTTGTTTGTTCCTCTGTGTTTTCTACACCTGAGCGGTTCATGTGAGCGTTGCTCATGTGATTGTAAGGAAGCCCCGCCCTGTTCTTTGTACCCGAAGGCGAGTGCGTTTCGTAAGCCCTACGGACGTGCCGTTTCGGCGTGCAGCGTCTCCGAGGGAAGGGGCGTTGCATCTATGACTCAATCACCTACAGTAACCTGCTTCAGCTTTACACCGCGTACAGCTAGTCATTCATGCTCATTCGTTAAAATAGGTCAGGAAGAGTAAGAAAACGAAAGCTGACCATCTAACAACATCTTGATTCCCGTTCTTGAACCTGCTGATAGGGTGGGATGTTAAGCATAGGTCAAGTTAAATTTAGAAAATTCTTGCTTAATCTTCTTATCTGCCAAACCCCCCGAACCAAGCTTGTTATGAAATTAGCAATGGTTAAAATAGTAAATCTGTCCTGCTCAAGCTTTGACAGTACCAATTTCTGGCATCTTAATAAAGTGCCTTAAATGATTACTTAGAAAAATGTTACTTTAAATACTACGATGGCTGTTAGCAACCATGAACGAATTGGCAGGGGTTTAACTCTTTTAAATCAGGGTTTATACCCCTATGTAAAAAGGGAGATGCAAAAAGTCTATGGTGAGGGTTGGCTAACAATCGCCACTTCATATATGTCTAATGACGAAACCTCCAAGCCTGAGGCGGAAGACATTCTGGGCGATAATATTTCTGTTTTATTAACACTAATCATTAAGCAATGGGATCAGGTATTCAGCAAAAAACTAGGTTATACCGAACGTGCTTTAGTCGCTGAACTCATTGAAACCAGCAAGACTTGGACGCATCAATCTCGCTTTTTAACAGAGGACACCTATCGCGCGATCGACACGATCGCTCGACTTCTCAAGGCTATCTCTGCACCAGAGGTAAATGTTGCACAGCAGCAAAAGCAAGAAGTTTTAGCAATTCTCAGCCCCAAACAAGCTGAAAAAGCCCCGTTTGCAAAGGAGAAATTGGCTGAAATCATTAAACAACAAGGCTTTCAGGACAGTTCTCTTTTACGCCGTGCGCTGACGCATCGTTCCTATGTCCACGAAAACCCCCAAGAAGGAGAACACAACGAGCGCTTAGAGTTTCTTGGTGATGCTTTACTGACTTTTTTAAGTGGCGAATACCTCTATCGTCGTCACCCGGAAAAAGGAGAAGATGAATTAACCCGTCGGCGTTCTGCACTTGTAGATGAAAAGCAACTGGCAAAGTTTGCAATTGAGGTTGGCTTAGACTTCAGGATGCGCTTGGGTAAAGGAGCAACTTTAGAAGGAGGTTTCCAAAATCCCAATTTGCTCAGCAGCACCTTTGAAGCAGTCATTGCCGCTTACTACCTAGACAACAATTATAATATCGAAGCAGTTCGTGCTGTTGTCGAACCGCTGTTTGATTCTGTACCTGAAAGTATTGTGCAGTTTCGCTCAAATGTAGACTCCAAAAATCGTTTTCAGGAATGGGTACAACGCAACATCACCCAAACACCCCCCAAGTATGTCACAGTTCAAGCAGGTGGTTCTTCTCACGCGCCGGAATTCATCGCGAAAGTATTTGTGGGAGACAAAGAGTATGGACAAGGCAAGGGGCGCAGTAAAAAAGATGCTGAAAAAGCCGCGGCTGAAGATGCGCTGGCTAGAGTCAGGGTTCTCTAGTGTTGTGCAAACCCCATAGCTAGAAGCTAGGGGAAAATTTGCCAGCCTTATTACTACGAGTAACCGACGAGGAGGGTTCCGACTGGGAAAAAGTCGAGCCTTATTACAACGAGTACCCGTCTTCCGCGAAAAATCAACAAAACAAAGGCTCGACTTTTTCTTGTCCCAAGTGCGAAGCCGACAGATTAACAAACCCAAGGCTGGCAAATTTTTTACGTGTAAGACCCTCGCCCACACTGCCCTACAGCTCAGGTGTGGGGCTTGTGTCGGATTAAGCTAAAACTTTGTACACCTACCATGTCGCGCAACTGATGTTAACTAGCAATTTGGGTTGTGTACTCCACTTCACATTTCCACTTCTAACGGCAAAGTTACCGTGAAAGTAGAACCGACTCCCATCTCGGAGACTAAACTAATTTCACCTGACAAGAGTTGCACTAGCCGTGAAACTATTGCCAAGCCCAAGCCAGTACTATCGGGAAGGAAGGACTTAGTACCAGAAGCAATGCGAAAGTAGGGTTCAAAAATTAGGGCTTGGTCTTCTGGCTCAATCCCAATTCCAGTGTCGCAAACTATAATAGTCCACTTGTCAATGCCCAAGGTTTCACACTTAATTTTTATAGTTCCTGACTCTGTGTAGCGAATCGCATTGCTAACAAGATTTGTTACGATTTGCTGCAATCTTAACGGGTCTGTTACAACTTTTTCAGGAGCGCGATCGCAATCAACTCCCATTTGTAAATTTTTATTATCAGCTAAAGGCTGGAACATTTCATAGACATTTGTGATTAATTCATGCACATTGGTTGGTTCTGGCTGCAGTTTCATCTGTCCTGCATCACACCGGGAAATCTCCAGTGCATCGTTAATCAGGTGGAGTAATTGTCTTCCAGAGCGTAGCACACGTTCAACGTGTTCTAAATGAGTTATAGTGTCTTTCTCGTTCGATTGTTGGCGTTGGAGGCGCAAAAACAAATCAGAGTAGCCAATAATTGAAGTTAAAGGGCTTTTGAGTTCGTGTGCCAGAATCGATAAATTGTCTTGATTCGCCCGTACCAAGCGAGTCAGTTCTTGATTGTTGAGGCTCAACTGATTTTGCAACTGCTCTAGTTCTGCTAATCGCTGTTCAGTGTAGGTTTGGAAACAGCAGGCGATCGCCTCATCCAAAACTATATCAATCAAACGTACGGCTCGCATCACTTCTAGTGCTGATGCTTGCACTAATTCCGGCTCTAAAGTAACAAATATGACATCACGCAACAGACGATACTCTCGGGCAATTTCTGCCGCGTCGAAACCTTGCTCAGCCCTGAGAGTACCATGATGCAAACTCGCTTGAACTAAGGGTTGGATTTCATCATCTTGATATTGAGAAAGCACACTTGCCAGCGCCGAGAGGACATGGCTAAGATGATTTTCAATAGCTGTGTGGGATAGATTATTGGTGCTGGAAATCTTTTTATCCCGACGAACAGCTTCCACCCACTGTTCTAGAATCGTCTGAGTTTTATCTCGCAGCAATTGACTAAAATCTTTCATCACTTATGGGTGGATAAAAATACAACCAGAGAAAAATGTTTTATCATTTCTATAGAGGGGTGTTACATTTGCTTCTTAAAACTATGTAATGACTCAATATAAAAATATATAATTTTTAATGAATCTTTATGTATCTTAATATGGATGAATGACCTCAATAAGATACTTGTTTTTAAGTCCAAAAAAGTATATCCTAAGGTGGCTTGACGGTACTGTGTACCGATGTTACATTGATCGAAAATAATAATTAAGAGTAAGTCAGCCTAATCCAATGAATCGCCGAAGCGTAAGTTGGAGCGGAGGAACCAAAGTATGGGGCGTATCTCATAGAAGAACAAGAGTGAAGAACAAATAATCATTGTATCTTTCTTGCTTTTTGTTTCTTCCTTCTTCTAAGAGAGGGGCATCTCTCAGCCCTAGCCCGTCAGCTAACTTCGTAGGCAATGAGAGGAGACTGAAGAGACAGCATTAGTATAATGTTCTGATCTCATCAGTATCCTTGGCTGGTACTGCTCGGATTACTTGTACCTGAGCTTGAGTCTGTTGAGGTCATAAATGATATTTCAACTGAATGTAGCTGCCATTTTGGCGGTTGCTGGTCAAACAGCTTGGAAACGTGCTAAACCCATTGTTGTACGGGATGCTTTCTTGCTGCCTTTGGTTGGTTTTTTGGGCGTCATTGTTATATGGTGGATTATTGCCCTTGCCAACCATGAATTGATGCCCACCCCTCCTGAGGCGCTGGCAGCAAATTTAGATTACATCCTCAACCCATTTTTCCAAAGAGGACCAGGTAATTTGGGTATTGGCTGGCTATTAATAGCAAGTATCCGACGGGTATTAATAGGCTTTGGGCTAGGCGCTCTTGTTGCGATTCCTGTTGGTTTTCTGATTGGGATGTCCAAAACAGCACTGATGGTTCTTAATCCCGTCATTCAAATCTTCAAGCCAGTATCGCCTTTAGCATGGCTTCCTATTGCCTTGGCAATCTTTAATTTGGCAGATCCATCGGCAATATTTGTGATTTTCATCACCTCTTTGTGGCCCACAATCATTAACACAGCGTTGGGAGTTTCCAGTGTTCCCAAAGATTATATAGATGTGGCACGAGTTCTGGAAATGCCCCGTTGGCGAAGAATTACAAAAATCATCTGGCCCGCAAGTTTGCCTTACATTTTTACAGGTTTGCGGATTAGTTTAGGAATTGCTTGGCTAGTTATCGTCGCTGTAGAAATGCTCACAGGCGGTGTTGGAATTGGCTTTTTCGTCTGGGATGAATGGAGCCGCCTGAACCTCAATTCGGTTTTTCTAGCCGTGCTGGTGATTGGCTTAACAGGGCTATTCCTTGATTACGCTATAGGTAAAATACAAGCTTTCGTCACTCGTCGCCCAGCAACTTCAAATTAGCTTGTCAACACTCAATAATTCAGATGTGAGTGCATGAACCCAGTGTACGCGACACCTCACCACCTGTAATCCGGGTTAGTTACAGAGCAAAGTGCCGTTTCATTTCGGGAAATCTGACTTTTTTGAATAGCTAGCGAATAGCCCACGGCGAGGGGGATAAGCGATTCTAAATTCAAATAAAAAACTCACTTTTTAGTAAGGAGCCTACCTGCTAGAACGGTACACAAATCAAATGTGTGACAGCTTCAACAAATACAGCAGATTGCAAGTTGGTGAAGTACAAAGATACCCCACCCGCGCTGTCGCGCACCCTCCCCGATTCATGGGGAGGGTTGGGGAGGGGTGTACTCCATTTAGATGCAAAGCGCTGTAACTTGTGCGCCTTCTTGGTTAATTTGTTCAGTGATTTCGCCGCCGCAGGAGCTTTTTCATGAGTGACAATAACACAAATAACTGGACGCGACGAGACTTAATCAAAGGGCTGGGAGCAACGGCATTTGCAACTGGACTTTCTTCTTGTGCCATTAATGCTAACCGTGCGCCTAAAGGAATATCACAAGCGGCGTTGGCGGTAGAACCAGTTGTAGACCCCAAGACACTAGAAAAACCTAACATTACAGTAGGGTATGTCCCCGTAAATGACTGCGCTCCCTTTGCCGTAGCGTGGGAGAAAGGATTTTTCCGCAAGTATGGTTTGAATGTCACCCTCAGTCGTGAAGCCAGCTGGGGTACGTCTCGTGACGGCATCATTTTTGGTCGCCTCGATGCTTCGCCGGTCGTCAGTGGTGCGGTGACGAATGCTAGAACAGGTGCAGAAGGCGCACGTCATGCTCCCCTGTGTGCAGCAATGACAATTCACCGTCACGGTAACGCCATGACGATGAATAAGGCAATGTGGCAGTCTGGGTTGCGTCCTTGGCGAGACTATAACGGTAATTTGGAAGAGTTTGGGCGAGATTTTCGCAATTACTTTGAAAAATTACCAACCGAGCAACGAGTTTGGGCAGTGGTGCTCAGTTCGGCAATTTATGAATACTTTATCCGCTACTTATCTGCTGCTGCTGGAGTTGCTCCTGACAAAGAATTTCGCATCATTATCGTCCCACCACCACAGATGGTAGTGAATATGCGGATTGGGGCGATGCAAGGTTATATGGTGGCAGAACCTTGGAATACACGAGCAATTACTGGCAATGATGGAATTGGCTTTACTTTCGCTCAGGGTAGGGAAATCTGGGAAGGACACCCAGACAGACTTCTAGGCGTCATGGAGTCTTTCATCAAAGAAAATCCCAAAACCTATCGCTCTTTAGTCAAGGCAATGATAGAAGCTTGCCGATATTGTGGTGACCCAAAAAACCGGGAGGAAGTGGCTAAAATTATCACGAATAAGTCGTTTACAGGAGCAAAACTCAAATTAACAAAACCAGCGATTGTCGGCGAATACAATTACGGCGGTTTTGATGACAAAAAACGGCTTGTGAAATCGACGGATACAACAATCTTTTTTGAGAAACCAGCTAATCTTGTCAAACAGCTAAATGATCATTCAACCTTTCTGTGGCAATCTCAAAGTATTTGGTTAATGACTCAGTCGGCTCGGTGGGGACAAATTAAAGGAATTCCCAAAAATGCTGAAGAATTGGCGCGTAAAGCTTGGCGAACTGACTTGTACCGCGAAATTGCCGCTGAAATGGGAATTGAATCTCCAAAAGAAGATTACAAGCTAGAACAAGCTGAACTATTTATCGATAAAAAAGCTTTTGACCCCAGTGATCCAGCGGGGTATCTCAAGAGTTTTGAGATTAGAGCCAACGCTCCCAAATCTTTCTTTATGTCCTAGCATCGGCAGAATCAATAACATTGTATTCACCGTTCTTTGCCATTTGTTCTTTGTATGCTTGTGAATGACTAATTGCAGGAGTGTCAAATGAAATCTACCTCGTTCTCAAGAGATGCCTATGATAAGGCTTCACCTCCCACCACTGGATTTCTGGAGATTGAAAATTTATTCAAGTCATATACAAAACCTGATGGGGGTGAATTTGTCGTCCTAGATAATGTCAACTTAACAGTGGGCGAAGATGAATATATTTCTGTTATTGGTCACTCTGGTTGCGGTAAATCCACACTTTTAAAGATTGTCGCTGGCTTAGAAAAAGCGACTTCTGGATCAGTGCGGTTAGATGGCAAAGAAATTCGTAAACCAGGGGCTGAGCGGATGATGGTGTTTCAACACTATTCGCTGTTACCTTGGTTAACTGTGCGGGAAAATATCCGGCTTGCGGTAGATGAAGTGCTAAAAGATGCCAATAGATCTGAAAAAATTAGCATTGTGAACGAACACCTGGCAATGGTAAATTTAACAGCAGCAGCTGATAAGTACCCTGAGGAAATTTCTGGCGGTATGAAGCAGCGCGTGGGTATTGCTAGAGCATTAGCAATTCGCCCGAAAATGCTGCTGATGGACGAACCTTTTGGGGCGTTAGATGCGCTCACTCGGGGTAAATTGCAGCGGCAAGTGTTGGATATCTGGGAAAATCACCGACAGGCGGTCATGATGGTTACCCACGACGTGGATGAAGCGATTTATATGTCAGATCGCATTGTTATGATGACCAATGGACCTGCGGCTAATATTGGGGAGATATTAGAAGTACCGTTTCCTCATCCACGCGATCGCAGTGCCATGAGAAACTCAAAAGAGTACTATGATCTCCGCAACTACGCCCTAAATTTCCTAGATCGCTATTTCACCCAAGACGAGTAATCGAAAAACTTCTTAATTCATAATTCGTAATTTTTAATGAGCAAGTCAATTACGGATTATGAATTACAAATTAGTCATTCCTTTTGTTAATTTTTCTTTAAACAGAGATAAAGCTATGAATCTCAAGCCCATATTGGTACGTCTGCAAAACGCTATCGGAAGAGATGATTTAATTGAGCAAATGGTGTTAATCTCAACACCAGAGACACCTTTTTCTACACAGGCTCAATCTGCAAAATCGGTCAATTTAATCGTTGGTTATAATAGTTCTCCCAACAGTCATACTGCGTTAGATATTGCCTTGTTAATTGCTCATCAAACACGTTTAGCCACAAAGGCGCAAGTGACAGTTCAAGTTGTTTATGTGATAGAGGAAAATCAAAGTAGTAATGGTGCAGAAGTCTTGCAAAAAGAGGAATTTGCAACTCACAGAGCAACTGAACTAAATCCTCCTCACTGTTCAACAAGCTTCTCCTTAAGAGAGTTTGACACAGGTGTCATCACTCAAACTAAAATGCAGGCTAACGCAGCATACCAACAAGAAATATTGGTAGATAGATTTGCACAAGCAGAAAGTATCCTGCGGCAAGCAAGTTGTCTGGCTGCGGAATGGAAAAGCTCTTTTAAAGCTCATCTTCGGTTTGGTTGTATTGCCAAGGAACTGAGGAAAGTCGTTGCATCAGAATCTGCAAATTTACTATTACTTGGCTGTAACTCCGTCAAGCATCCGATAGTCCAACAGCTCGGTTCTAACTTCCCCTGTTCAGTACTGGGTATACCCAATTTTGTTAATGAGAAGCGCGTTTAGCGGCGAGAATTGCGAATGTTGTGGAAAGACACCTAAGTATAGAAGTCCGGTTTCTTAAACCCCTTACCAATAGGATGATTATCCCTATTTCTTCAAAGTACAAAAAACCACATAATATATGTATGTGGTTTTTTTTTGCTAATCTGCAAAAAATCTGGGTGTAATTTCTACCAATACAAGTTGCGTTATAATATGTCATTCTGAGCAAAGGGAAGAATCTTGGGAGATACTACCCTACCCAACCGATGCACCCCCTTTGGGGTCTAAAGGAACCCGCTAAGTACCACAGGCACACGCTAAGCGTGATTCTTAGTGGATTAAGTGTATGCTGAATAAATTCTGTGGCGATGCTTCTTATTTAAAGTATTTCTATGAAAATTTAAATATTTTTGAAAAATTTTAAGTTTTATAAAGAAAATTTTCACTCCTTCAAATCTTTGAAGGAGTGAAATTGTTTCAATAACCATTGAAACTCTCCGGAGGAGACGACTTGCTTTATGATTCAAAGATGCTACCCTACGGAGTATAGCCCAGAACTATTTCTAGGGAAGTACAAACACATCACATAAGATGTCAGAAAACAAGCAAATGCACAACTCATTGCAATCCCGAAAGGATTAATAACATGAACCCGCCCGAAGGAGAACATAGCAATCATAGTATGGTAGAACCACCTCAAGCAGGGTCCAACCAAAATACAAATATTCCTCTCTTTCATAGTACAGATAGTAGTACAGATATGGGAGAAAGCCACAGTTTAGCAAAAGTCAGAGATATTCTTTTTGGTCATCAGATGCGGGAGGTGGAAAAAAGGTTTACCCGCTTAGAAGAGCGTCTGGTTAAAGAATCTGCTGATTTACGGGATGAAACAAGAAAACGTTTAGATTCCCTAGAAACGTACATTAAGAAAGAGGTTGAGTCCATAGCAGATCGGCTAAAAAACGAGCAAATAGAACGCGGTGAAGTAGTAAAAGCAGTTGCTGAAGGAAACAAAAATATAACGATGTCTTTAGAAAAAAGAATTGCCCAATTTGAAGAACAAACTGCCAACAGCCAGCGAGAAGTTCGTGAGCAAATTCTTAACCAATCTAAAAGCCTACAGGATGATATCCGGCAAAAATACGAAGAAATTGTGGCTTTAGTGCAACAAGAATCTCAAGAACTTCGTATTGCGAAAACAGACCGTTCCTCACTCGCTGCTCTCTTCTCAGAACTAGCTATCCGCTTGAATTCTCAACAATAATAAGGCTTATTAGTTAGTAGTTAGTCGTACTTAATGACAACTAACAACTAAGAACTAACAAGTCACTAATAACTAATAACTAATAACTAATAACTAATAACTAATAACTAATGACTAATGACTAATGACTAATGACTAATGACTACTCAAATAACAATCACGTACAGCCTAACGATGAACTGAGTGAACTCCGTAGTTTGCTTTTTGGTATTGAACCAGCTAAACTAAACAAATTATACGAGCGATTAGATAACCCACAGATAAAAGCAGAAGATATCAGCCGATTGCTTCCAGAGGCGGTTATTTTGCGAACAATGCAAGATAAACAACTGGGCGAAGCAATAGTGCCTACTGTTGAACACGCCATTCAATCCTCTGTTAAACAAGATTTAAATATTTTGTCAACTGCGATTTTTCCCATAATGGGACCAGCCATTCGCAAGGCTATTACCGCAGCTCTCGAAGGAATGGTTCAATCTTTAGATGCTTCTTTAGAGCAAAGCTTTTCTCCACAAAGCCTCAAGTGGAGATTAGAAGCCCGACAGACAGGTAAAACATTTGCCGAGGTTGTGCTGCTTCGCACGCTTATTTATCGGGTGGAACAGGTATTCCTGATTCATAAAAAAACCGGATTAATGCTGCAACATACAGTAGCGCCAAAAGTCAGCGCTCAAGATCCGGATTTGGTTTCAGCCATGTTGACGGCTATTCAAGATTTTGTCAAAGACTCTTTCAATACACAAAAAAATGATGGGCTTCAAAGTTTGCACTTTGGAGAACTCACCATTTGGATTGAAGAAGGACCACAGGCAGTACTGGCAGGTATAATTCGGGGAACTGCTCCCCAAGAATTAAGATTAGTTTTTCAAGAAGCAATAGAAAAAATTCATCTGAAGCTAAACAGAGAACTTATTTTTTTTGAAGGAGAAACAGAGCCATTTGTAGCCAGTAGACCTGAGATAGAAGCTTGTTTGGAGGCTCGGTATCAAGCTCCAACAAAAAAAAATTATATCTCTGCCCGGACTTTATTAGGCACAGTAGCTATTGGTTTGGGAATTTGGAGCTTTTTTGCTATTCGAGATCATCTGCGTTGGAATGCCTACTTGGAAAAACTGAACACTCACCCTGGAATTGTTGTGATTAAAGCTGACAAGCGAGGTGGAAAATATTTTATTTCTGGAATGCGCGATCCATTAGCAGTAGACCCCAAGATGCTGATAAAACAAGCAAATCTCAGTCCCAAAACAGTTATCAGCCATTGGACGCCTTTCCTGTCGTTTGAACCAGCAATTATTAGCAAAAGAGCTGAGGAATTACTTCAACCTCCAAAAACTGTAGCCGTGAAAGTAGATGAAAAAGGTATTCTTTATGTCAGTGGTTCTGCACCTCGTCAGTGGATTTTAGAAGCGAGGAAATTATGGCGTTTTATTCCTGGAATTACTCAATTTCAGGATAATAATCTTATTGACATAGAACTAAAGCATCTTGAGTCATATAAAAATCAGATTGAACAAGAATTGCTATTTTTTTCTGAAGGAACAACAGAGTTTTTCCCAGGGGAAGATAAGAAACTTAACAATCTTGTACTGCAAATACAAAAACTTTTGGATGCTGCCAAATACGTTGATAAAAATGTAGGTATTCAAATAGTGGGACACACTGATATAACTGGAACAGAAACAAGAAACATCGCACTCAGTCAAGCCCGTGCCAATAAAATCCTTTCTTATTTATCTTCCCAAGGAATCAATACGAGCAATTTCACTACTATAGGTGTGGCTGACAGCCAACCTTTACGTTCGGGATTGGTAGAAGATAAGAAATTGAGCCGCAGAGTATCTTTTAAAATCTTACTGTCTGACCAAGCTAAATAAGGATTATCCCTATATGCTCCAAAAGAAAATTTGTATGGTGGGTGCATTTGCCACGGGGAAAACTAGTTTAGTATCACGTTTTGTTAATAGCATTTTTTCTGATAAGTACCAGACTACTGTCGGGGTAAAAATTGACAAAAAAACAGTTAATGTTGGAGATAAAGAGTTAAATCTTATTCTTTGGGATCTGTATGGAGAAGACGATTTTCAGAAAGTGCGGATGTCCTACTTGCGAGGGTCTTCAGGTTATTTATTAGTTGTGGATGCAACTCGACACAATACTTTGGAAAAAGCCTTTAATTTACAAAACAGAGTAGAAGAAACAATTGGTCAAGTTCCCTTTATTTTGGTAATAAACAAATCGGATTTAGCTGATGAATGGGAAATAAGTAACTCCGAAATCGACGAACTGAGGCAGAAAGGTTGGACGGTTATTAAAACTAGTGCAAAAAGTGGTTTTGGTGTAGAAAAAACTTTCCAAACTCTTGCTTATAGGATATTGGAGGGATAAATAATGTTGGATTTTCCTGTTCCGGTTACTGCTTATCTTCTCAATTTCATGATAGATCAACGTTCTCTTGCCTATCTTTTAGTTAATAAAGATGGCTATTTGTCAGGTTGGGGCGGTAAACTATCAGTATACGGACTTACAAATTTACAAGAAGGGAAGAAAGTAGGACAGCAAGTTTTTTTTCTGGAAGGTCTTTTACCACTAGATGATTTTCCTTTATTTTTGCCTTGTATAAAAACGGAATACAGCATTTGTGCAGATGTCCATATTTTCTCCTCACAGGAAGGAGATTGGGTGTTGCTGTTAGATGCTACCTGGGATGAGATTCATGTAGGCATGATACAACAACAAGTAAACTCTTCCAGACTGCTGTAGAAAAAAATCTCTATAATAGAGAATCACTGGATATTGGTTGAAAAAATTTGGTTTCGGCTTGTCTAAGTCATCAAGGGTTCTATGACAGCAGACATTTTGGCAGCATTGAATATTTTAGTATTGGAACGGCTAGATGTTGATTCATTCAGCATCACTGGAACCGTACCAGATTGGTTAACTGACTTTTGTCCTCAAAAGGTTGTATTGGAAACAGGGATTATACTGAAAGAAGCCTTTCCATTTTTAGAAAACTTTTTAATTGATGCTGAAGAATTTTGGCTCTTAAGAGGAGAAAAAAAATTAAAATCTGGTATATGGTATCAACTTGATTTGTCTGGTAAAGAATATCATTTTGAAGCTATAGCCGTTTATGTAGATAGCAAAAAATATTTATTAATAGAATCGCTTGATGAAACTTATAACGAGAAGCAATATATTATTCAAAAAGCACGAGAAAATCAATTAAATTATCAGTATATTGTGAAAGAAAACCAGAAAAAAGAAGTTTTGATTCACTGTATTATACATGATATGGCAGGACAATTAAGTGGTATTAATGGCTGTCTTAGCCTCTTACAGTTTGAAAATTTCACACAACCAGTCAAAGACATTTTACAACTCGGTAAAATACAATGCCAGAGGCAAGAAATGCTCATACGGGAAATATTGGATGGATTTTCTGCTGAAGTCAAATCCTTGGAGACATTTGCAGTCGATGTTGACAAGGCACCGAGTGCCCTGATATCTGCACAGGAGATTATCCAACTTTTATCTCCTTCTTTTGCACTTAACAAAATGCAGTTACGCCTAGCTGCCAATATTGACGTGACAGCAGATTGGAGAGTCATCGGTGATGAATCGCGTTTAGATAGGGTGATTGCAAATTTGGTAGAAAACGCTTTTCGTCACAGTCCACTAGAGTCTACTGTGACAATTGGTTTAGAACAGGATGGAGATTATATTTTAGTCAGTGTGGATGATGAAGGTTCCGGTGTCCCTCCGGAAAATGTAGAGAGTTTATTTCAAAAGTTCTCTCAAGGAAAAGGTAAATCAGGTAGAGTTGGGCTAGGGCTTTATTCTTGCCGCATTACAGTTGAACGTTGGGGAGGCGAGATTGGTTATTCCCCTCGTCCAGAAGGTGGTTCCCGATTTTGGTTCCGGCTGCCAAAACCAAGACGAAATGAATGAGTAGCACCCCAAGAGGGGGCTACTCAACTCTAACTGATGACTAGTATCCAATAAAGTGTAGAACATCACGTAATACGCTGAAACCAGCCAAATCCCAAAGCAGGTAGGCAAGAAAACCAATCATTGCCAAGCGACCGTTCCACAGTTCAGCTTGGGGATTCCAGCCAAACAGAAAAGCATTGCGGTCTACGCCGTTATATTCTGTAGCAACGGGTGGTAAATCAGTAGCGGGACGAGTTTCCATTGTTTTTTCTCCAATATTAAGTTGGTTTTTAGGAATTCAATCTTTAGTAACCAATCAAGTGCAGGACGTCACGCAGGACGCTGAAACCAGCCAAATCCCAAAGCAGGTAGGCAAGAAAACCAATCATTGCCAAGCGACCGTTCCACAGTTCAGCTTGAGGATTCCAGCCAAATAGAAAAGCATTGCGGTCTACGCCGTTATATTCTTTAGCAACGGGTGGTAAATCAGTAGCAGGACGAGTTTCCATTGTTTTTTCTCCAAGATTAAGTTGGTTTTTAGGAATTCAATCTTTAGTAGCCAATCAAGTGCAGGACGTCACGCAGGACGCTGAAACCAGCCAAATCCCAAAGCAAGTAAGCTAGAAAACCAATCATTGCCAAGCGACCGTTCCACAGTTCAGCTTGAGGATTCCAGCCAAATAGAAAAGCATTGCGATCTACGCCGTTATATTCTGTAGCAACGGGTGGTAAATCGGTAGCAGGACGAGTTTCACGACTTTGCATTTTTTTTCCTGGTTCAAGTTCAATTTGTTTCTTGACTTTACTGTAGCTATTTACAACTGGGCTGCTTTCTGTCAATGGGCACAAACTATCAGCACCTCTTGTGGACGATTATCTGAACAGTGTTTTCTTGGATAAATCCACCTACAGAGAGTGCAAAAAAAAGTATTTGTAAATAAATGTAACAAGGTTAACGAAAAGCTAGATTTTACTTAATCAATTCCTGTTAAAAAGCGATGAAAAATAAAAAAGAAAATATTTGTCACCATAGTAGGTACCCAATCACTAAAATCACCGCTAGACAAATTCAATTCCCCAGGCTTGGACTTAAGGCTTAAAAGCCTACCTCCGTAAGCTTTGCTTGTGAGTCAGTGAGTTATAGTCTCTTGGGAATTTATCAATTTTTGTAAGGAATCTAATGTAGAACTAACAAAGAAGGATAAAAAAAGAGCAAGGGATAAAATTCCCGATTTTTCACTTCACAACAGATAATTCGCATTTTTGCCTTCTTTTTGCCTTCATTACACTCTTGTTTTTGTTACTGATTGAATTAGGTAGAAAAACTTCATACCATGCAGTAGAAGATTTTCAAACTTTGGAGAGATGCTGAAAGCACCATGATTCCACGATTGTATAGCTCAAGAGTTGGGTATTATGACAGATACAAAATTTATTCTCACGTAAACTTTTAATCCCCACCGACTTGAGGTATAGAGGAAGGAATAAGTAGGATGTTTCAAAGTACGCATATTATACTGGCACTGTATAAGTCGCTCTTTTGGGTGGCACAAGCGCCAGTGACTAACCAGACAGATGTCTCTTTTGGATTTGGACCACACTTTTTTTTCGCTTTAGTCTCAGGTGTGATCCTGGCTTTTGCCTTACAATTAGTTCTCACAAACCTCTCAGTTGCTGCTGGGATTTCCTACCTAGGTCGTTCATCTGATTCAGATGGAGATCATGATGGAGAAGTTGGAAGTGTGGGCGGTACCATTCGCAAAATAGGCACGGCGGTGGGATTGTGGACATTAATCACTGTGACTATTGCGCTTGCCATTGCTTGTTTCCTAGCGGTGAGACTCAGTCTTTTTGGAGATTGGTCTCCAGTAAAGGGAGCAATTCTAGGGTTGGTGATTTGGGGAGCGTACTTCTTACTGCTGGTGTGGGTGAGTTCAACCACGGTGGGTTCCTTAATTGGCTCGTTAGTCAACACAGCAACTTCCGGGTTACAGGCGATTCTGGGGACAGCAACCGCCGCGTTGGGGGCAAAAGCTGTTAATCAGCAAGTGGTAGCAACAGCGGAAGCAGCAGCGTCCGCCGTGCGTCGGGAACTAGGCAGCGCGATCGACCCCGGCACTATCAGGGATAAGGTAGAAGATTATTTAGAAATGGTACGCCCGCCAGAACTAGATATATCCAAGATTCGGGGCGAATTTGAAAGGTTACTGAACGACCCACAACTCAAGGCGATCGCCGGCAGTCCAGATATCCGCAATATAGACCGCCAAAAGTTTGTCGATTTAATCAGCAGTCGCACTGACCTTTCAAAGAAAGAAATTAACCGTATTGCTGACACCTTATATGGCGTTTGGAAACAAGTTGTCGGTCAACAACAACCAACACAAGACCGCCTGGGAGAATTGGTTAACTATCTCAAATCAATGGCACCCGGACAAACCCGGACAGATGAACTCAATGCCAAGCTGGATCAGCTGATGGCAGAAATGCGTGCTACAAAAGACGCTAACCAAAGGGCAACCCAAGAAGCGACTCCTGGTCCAATTCAACGGACAGTCCAGCAGGCAATAACCTCGTTGACTGGCGTTGTGTTGGGACGAGCTGATTTGTCAGACATAGATGTAGAAAAAATCCTAGGTGCGATCACAAACGCTAAAGATAAAGTCACAGATCAAGCAGATAAGTTAGGTCTTCCCACGCCAAAGCAGCCTTATAGCCCGATTCGTGCTGATGTGGAAAACTACCTGCTCAACGCACATTCTTGGCAGCTGAATTCAGAAAAAAGTGCCCAAGAATTTCGTGACGTTCTTTACGATCCAGCTGCTGATCCCGGAACAGTGCGGCGAGAGTTAGAGCAACTTTCTCGGACTGATTTTGTAAATATTCTCAAACAAAGGGGTCTGTTGACCCAAACAGAAATTCAGCGTATAGCAGATCGGTTGGAAGTGATCCGCCAAGAAGTGCTACTCTCGGCGATCGCAGAGGAAGAAAAAGAGGTCGTCCAAGACTTGCAACGCCGAGTCGAAAGCTATCTCCTCGTTACCCCTAAATCAGATTTGACTGCGGAAGGCATACACCGGGATTTCAAACCCCTGCTGGAAGATCAAGACGCAGATTACGAAACTCTATCTCGGCGACTTGCTCAGTTTGACCGCCAGGAAATGCGGGAAATCCTCCTAGAGCGCAATGACATTAATCCTGAGGAAGCAGACACAATCCTTGAGCAGTTGGAAAAACAACGGGATCAAGTTTTAGTCGAATCCAAAGGAATTGCAGACCAAGCGAAATATCAAGCTGAATCGCTGTGGCTGAATTTAAAATCTTATCTGCGGAACACAGGCAAAGAAGAACTCAACCCTGATGCTATCCAAGCTGAGTTGAAAAGACTTTTAGACGACCCGCAAGCAGGAGTTACGGCAATTAGGGCGCGTTTGTCTCGTTTTGACCGTGATACTTTAGTAAAATTACTGAGTCAGCGGCAAGACTTGAGCGAAGACCAAGCTAACCAAATCCTTGACAGTGTTGAGGAAAACTGGAGTAGCATTCGTCATGTGCCCAGAACCGTGGCAGATAAAGCTAAGGAGCAATATGACTCCGTAACAACCACGATCACAGACTACCTGCGGAACACTGGCAAAGACGAACTCAACCCCGAAGGAATTCAGCGGGATTTGAATAGACTGTTCCAAAATCCGCAACAAGGAGTTGTTGCACTGCGTCGTCGGTTATCACAGGTTGATAGAGATACCTTAGTAAAACTGCTGAGTCAACGTCAGGACTTGAGTGAAGAGCAAGTCAATCAGGTCATCGATTCTGTGCAAACTTCCATTCGCGACATGATACGTGCGCCTCGTCGCCTAGCCACCCGAACTCAGCAAAGTGTGCAAAATTTCCAAGCTTATCTGGAAGCGTACCTGCGGGGGAGTGGCAAGGAAGAACTGAACCCAGAAGGTATCAAGCGCGACTTATATCTGTTGTTGCACGATCCACAAGTGGGGATAGAAAGTATAGGCGATCGCCTTTCGCATTTTGACCGCTCCACCATTATTACCCTGCTGAAACTGCGGGAAGACTTAACAGATGACGAAGCGGCACAAATTGCGGATACCATGATATCGGTGCGTGACCAGTTCGTGGAACAAGTGCGGGGTATTCAGCGGCGCATTCAAGATGTGATTGATGGAATTTTTGCCCGCATTCGCGACTACCTCAACTCTTTGGATCGCCCAGAACTGAACTACGATAGCATTAAGCGCGATGTTCGCACATTGTTTGATGACCCACAAGCAGGGTTTGATGCATTGCGCGATCGCCTATCTTCATTCAACCGCGATACCCTAGTCGCAATTATGAGTTCCCGCGAGGATATCTCGGAGGAAGACGCTAACCGCATCATCGACCAAATCGAACGCGCACGAAACAGCGTCTTGCAACGGGCAGAACGCATCCAGCAAGAAGCACAGCGACGCTTAGAAGAAGTGAAGCATCAAGCACAACGCCAAGCCGAAGAAACACGCAAAGCCGCTGCATCAGCAGCTTGGTGGCTATTTGCTACAGCGCTTGTATCAGGCATATTCTCAGCAATTGCAGGAGCAGTCGCTGCCATTGTATTAGTGTAGTTTGATACTTTTTTACGGAACAATTTCAGCCTCTCAAACGAGAGGCTTTTTTGTTGCTAGCACAAGGTTATCTGTCGCAAAATAAACTTTTCCTGCTGGTACTGTAAAAAAAATATAGATAATATCGTGAAGTGACACCAATATTTTAAGACAGCATTTGAACTGCTGTCATTTCAGTAGAAAGATGGAGAAGCTCAAACATTGCCCTTTACTATAGCAATCCTAAATAATTTATAAAAATTTTTGTTCCCTGTTCCCTGTTAAGCGCCCTCATTCGGCAATTTACAACTCAAATAGGACTGCTATATAATGACAAATCAACTGAAATTATCAGAGCAACAGTCGTTCAAAGCACCAGCGATAGTCAGCATTGCATTATTTCTCGGCGTAATCGCCATATCTTTTGGTGCTATCTTCATTAGATGGAGTGAATACGAACTCAGCCCCATTGCCACTGTATTTAATCGTTTTTGGCTCGGTAGTGTCGTCTTCGGGTTGTGGCATAGTGGCTTGACGATACGTCAGTGGTTTTGGGACGACAAATCTGTCCAACAGGAGCCATACACCCGTCAGGACTTTTTGTTATTGCTGGGTGCTGGGACTTTTTTTGCTACCTCCTTAGTCCTCGTCGCTTGGTCACTGACTCAAACCAGCGTTGCTATCTCAAGTCTATTGCATAATCTCTCCCCGATATTTACCAGCTTGGGGGCGTGGCTATTATTCTCTGTGGGCTTCAACCGCCAATTCCTGATTGGCATGGCGCTCGCTATTGGGGGAGCGATCGTCATTGAACTAGAGCAGCTTGGAGGAGCTCCCAACAATCTACTTGGAGACGTAGCTGCTATTATATCTGCGGTTTTCTTGGCGGCGTACCTGCTCGTTGTAGAACAACTGCGAACCAAATTCAGTCCTATAACCATCCAGTTGTGGATCTGTGCGATCGCTACCGTAGTCCTGTTTCCTATAGTTCTATTGAGTGGAGATAAATTTTTCCCCTCAACGTTTGGAGGGTGGCTAGCAGTCATTTGCTTTTCCCTCGTCTGCCAAGTTTTAGGTCACGGACTTTTGATATACAGCCTGGAAAAGTTGTCCTCAGTCGTCGTCTCTCTGTTTCATCTCCTAGAGCCAGTTTTTGCTGGAGTTTTCGCTTTT
Organism: Scytonema sp. HK-05; assembly: GCF_963872035.1. Lineage (NCBI taxonomy): Bacteria > Bacillati > Cyanobacteriota > Cyanophyceae > Nostocales > Scytonemataceae > Scytonema > Scytonema sp. HK-05. The sequence continues at coordinate 8,378 of NZ_CAWMYC010000091.1, read as the reverse complement.
GTCATATTTTGGGAAAAGTTGAGTTTCTCTCATTGGGTCGGTTTTGCTGTAGTTCTCATCGGTCTATACCTGGTTGTCTCTAGCCAAGCTGCTGTTCATTCCTCACTTAACCAACTAGAGAGGAACTAGTACCGCAAGGCGGAAGTCACGCATTCACGCATTCACGCATTCAAAAGTATTATGCAATGGGCTTTTTAGGGATTTTAAATGATTGCCCTATTTACGCCGTCACGTACTAGCCAGTTTTTGCTATTGTTTGTTTATTTTTCCTCATCGAAGATTATGGTGGGGAATTATAGCTCCTCAAACTCCCTAGTAAACCAGCTAAAATCTTTGCAGTAGGTTGATGAAAGCTGCACCAATAAACAAGCCCGCAATTTGCGCCAAATAGCCAATGCTAAGTGGGTTAACACCACCAGGAATATTTAAACTACCAATTCCGTAAGAAATCTGTTGCACAAACCACCAAAATAGATAGAAAGAAGCTGGTAGTTGTACGGGAATAAATATAATCAAAAGGGGTAGGATAGTATCAATTTTAGCTTTAGGAAACTTAAAGACATACGCTCCTAAAATAGCTGTAATCACCCCATTTGCACCAATCAATGGCACTGTTAAACTCGGTTCAGCTAAAATTTGTACTAGCCCGGTCAGGATGCCAGCAACCAAGTAAAATAATAAAAATCGTCTGGACCCCAGAATATTTTCGAGAGTTTTGCCAAAAACCCACAAAAATATCAAATTTCCTAAAATTTGACTAAAACTGCCGTGAAGGAACATTCCTGTAAGCAGTGAAGTCGAACGCATTAGTACAACTATCCAAGCAGCTGAGTTTCCACCAACTGCATTTGCACTGGCTGTACTGATTTGTGCTGGAACCAGACCCAAGCTATTTACAAAATTGCCTAATTCATCACCAAGTTCTAGTTTCAGTTCCCATAAGAAGAGGGCAATGTTGATACCAATCAGACAGTAAATAATTATTGGCTTTCTACGCGTGAAAAAGAAAATGTTATCGCTAATAGGAATCATATCAATTTGTTATTAGTTATTAGTTATTAGTTATTCTCTTTGTCCCCCTCATCCCCTTCAATACTCGCTTCGTCTACCGTCACCGTTCTCATCGACCCAAAAGAGAAGCTGTGGCAAGATGGGAATCAGACCATACTGCATTAAACTAGGCTAACCAAATGTTGGGAAAGACACTTGTTGGACGATACCAAATTATTAGTCATTTGGGAGGAGGGGGATTTGGTGAAACGTTTGTTGCTTGTGATACTCACTTACCTGGATCACCTCAATGTGTAGTCAAAAAACTCAAGCCCCAAGCTAATGACCCTGATACTTTGCAAACAGCCAGACGCTTATTTGATACAGAAGCTCAAGTTCTGTATCAATTAGGCACTCATGACCGTATTCCTCAACTTCTAGCCTACTTTGAGGAGAACCAAGAATTCTATCTCGTACAGGAATTTATAGAAGGTCATGACCTTAGTCAAGAAATAATACCAGGAAAACCCCTAAGTCAAGACCAAGTTATTTGCCTGTTACAAGAAATTTTGGATATTTTAGAGTTTGTCCATCGCCAAAAGGTCATTCACCGTGATATCAATCCCCGAAATATCATTAGACGCAAGCCAGATAACAAGTTAGTTTTGATTGACTTTGGAGCCGTCAAACAAATCACAACCCAAGTCATTACTCCTAATGGAAAAACAAAATTTACCGTTGCTATCGGGACTCCTGGATACATTCCTAGCGAACAAGCTCAAGGAAATCCAAAATTCAGTAGTGATATTTATGCTTTAGGGATACTTGGTATACAAGCACTCACTGGCTTATCTCCTGAGCAACTCGATTTAGATGCAGAGACGAGTGAGATTATATGGCAACATACCTCTGTTAGTGAGGATTTTGCCAAAGTTTTAGACAAAATGGTGTGCTATGACTTTCGGGAACGTTATGGTTCTGCAGGGGTTGTCCTGCAAGCTTTGCATGATTTAAACAAATCTCAATCTCAGACAATGGCATTGAGTTCTCCCTTATTGCAAAATCCTATAAAAAATACTTTAAAACCCATCACTAAACCTAAAAAACATATAGTGTTAAAGTTTTTAGGTGTCATGAGTTTAATAGGAATAGGTGTAGGTTCATCTATATATATTGTCAATGCTATCAATTCTGTTAATGCCACCGAATTGTATAAGCAAGCCAACACACTATACGAGTTACAACGTTATCAAGATGCTTTATCGAGATATGAAAAAGCGGTGAACATCAGACCAGAATACGCTCAAGCAAGAAATGGACAAGGTAAAACTTTGTATGAGTTGAAAGAATATAAGGAAGCACTTGCCGCCTATGATAAAACAATTCAATTAGAGCCTGATTATTTGCCAGCTTGGAGTGGGCGTGGTTTTACACTGAATAAGTTGCAAAGATACCAAGAAGCAATTGCTTCCTTTGACAAAGCATTGCAATTACAAAATAACTATCCGGAAGTCTGGAATGCTAAAGGAGAAGCTTTAACTAAATTAAATGAATATGACCAAGCGCTTAAATCTTATGACAAAGCTATAGAATTTAATAAAGAATATTATGAAGCTTGGTACAATAAAGCATTATTGCTACAAAATTTAAAACGTTATGATGAGGCAATTTCCGCTTATGATAAAGTGCTTGAATTCAAGCAAGACTATGAAAGAGCTTGGTATAACAGAGGCAATGTCTTGGTGAATTTGCAACGCTACCAAGATGCGATCGCAGCCTATGACAAAGCGGTACAATACAAGCCAACTTTTTACCAAGCTTGGTTATCCAAAGGTAATGTACTCATCAATTTGCAACGCTATCCAGAAGCTATAGAATCTTTTGAACAAGTCATTAAATACAATCGCAAGAACTATCAAGCGTGGTATGGTCGCGGCTGGTCACTACATCAAATAAAACGCTACGAAGAAGCAGTTACATCCTATAATCAGGCAATTGAATTGAATCGTAAAAACTATCAAGTATGGTATAACCTGGGAAATTCACTTTACAATTTAAAGAAATACCAAGAAGCAATTTTATCCTACAATAAATCAGTTAATTACGAACCCAAACATTACGAAAGTTGGTATAGTAGAGGCAATGCTCTGTTTAATGTAAAACGTTATTCAGAAGCCATCGCCTCATACGATAAAGCAATTAAAATAAAGCCAGATTATCAACAAGCAATAAACGCCCGTAATCAAGCACAACAACAGTTAGTTCCGAGTCCCGAGTCCACAGTCATCAGTCCATAACTTAAGTTTGTTAACTGTTGACTGTTAACTGTTAACTGTTAACTGTTGACTATCGAATATTTACCTCTTGTAATTGGTTCCCTAAATCAAAAGATTTTATATTCGTAGCAGAACTGTTGCTGATAAATGGTTGATTCATGTTTACAGAAGCAGGTGCTTTTGATGAAGCTATTTTTTCACCTTCTGATGAAGTTATTTTTTCACCTTCAACTTGCACAATGCGCTGTTTCTGAGAATATTCTATCAGTTTAGCTTGAGCTGTGGCAGATACAGGAGTATCTTTAGGAACTTGTTGGAGAAACTTGACAGCAGCGTCAAAGTCACCCTCTGCTGCTTTGTTGTAAGCTTTTTGTAACAAGTAAGCAGCTCTAATTTGCTTTTTCTGATTGTACTCAGCTAACTTTTGTTGAACGATTGTTCCTGCAGAACTTTCTTCGGGAATTTGACTGAGATAATCTAAAGCGCCACTGAAATCTTTTAATGATGCTTTTTCATAAGCCTGGGCTAATAAATCTTTGCTTTGTGCTTCAAGATTTGCTTGTGCTTGTTGAACTAATTTATCTGTTTGTGATTGCCAATGCAAAATATCAGGAACTTGAGATCCTGCACGCACTACATCTGCCCAACGATGCTCATTGAAAGCTTGTTGGGCTGCATTGTATTGTTGGGCAGCAATATCCCATTGCTTTTGCCATTCGTCAATGCTAGCTTGCGCCTCAGGATAAATATTACTGTTCAAGGGGATTGATTTAGCTAGAGCAATTGCTCCGTCCAAATCCCCACCTTGATATTCTTCAGTTGCTTTATATAGTTTTTCTGTTTCTGAATAAGTTGGAGTGTTATGTATGATGGAGTAGACTCCAAATCCCATCACCAATGAATTAGCCGCCAACCCCACCTTCATTCCTGTCAACAGTGGAGAGGCATTTGGAGATAGCGATTGTCTGCGCTTGACATTTAGTTGATCTTTTGGGTGATTTTTTTCATATTCTTCTGAAAAAATGGTGTAATCAACATCTATGATGTACGATGGTGAACCTTCCAACGGCATTTGGTGAAGTGCCTGCAATGCTTCACCTGCTGATTTGAAACGTTCTTTGTAGTCGTAGCGAATCATTTGGCTGATCACAGCAGCTAGATAATCGCTGACTGGCGTGTTTTGAAAACGCCACATAATCTCATTTGTTTGAGGATCTACTTTCAATTGCAGCGGTGTTAGCCCTGTGAAAGCCTGAATGGCAATCATGCCTAAAGCATAAATATCACTGTTAGGTTGTGTCTGACCAATAAATTGCTCTGGTGGTATGTAACCTAGCGAAGTGACAGGAATTCTATCTAAAGGCATGACCTCATCGAGGATTTCAAAATCAATTGGCTGAATTGAACCAAAATCAATGAGAACTAACTTGCCATCATAAGGGCGTCTTATTAAATTTTCCGGCTTGACGTCGCAGTGAATCACACCTTCAGAGTGAACAAAGTCTAAAATCGACAGAACATCTTGTAAAAATTGAATAACTTCACTTTCACTCCACACATAACCCAAATTGGGATCGATTGGTAGTTCCGCAGTGAGTGCATGCCCTTCCACAAACTCTTGTACTAAGTAAAAGCGTTCATGTTCTTCAAAGCAGGATAAAAGTTCGGGAATTTGCTCATGGTGTCCCAAGTGCTTCAGTGTTTCGGTTTCTGTAAGAAAACGTAACCTAAGGGTTTGTAAGTAGCTTGGTTGGAAACTGATAACCTTGAGCTGTTTAACAACGCATTTAGGATTCTCTGGATTCTCAATGTCTACAGCAACGTATGTTTCGCCAAATACCCCTGCTCCCAGGGTTTGGACGACTTGGTAACGTCCTTGTAATATTTTACCGATCATGTGGTTCGTCATTAGCTAGTTACTTAGTCACTGCTTATATAGGTTTTCTAACATTGCCCCCTGTTTCCGGAATTCCTGATTAAATTAAATGAAAACAGCGCTGAATAAAGCGCTAAGTTCTTAAATAAGAGTCAGTTTTTTATAGTTATTATTACGGATAATGTAATTTGCGTACGTACGTAAGATTACAAATATGTTCAAGAAAGTATGAAGTATGGAAAGAAACTATGAAGTATGGAATATTGCCACTGCTGTCAATACTCGCGATATTGCTAACCTGGTCTCTATGCCAATTAGTGTATCTGAACTCTTCAGTATTTCTACTGTGAAAATTTATTGTCAGGTTGCTTTTCCTCTACCTGAGATTTATCTGTTAAATTGCTAACCTCATTCTTTACTCCTGATTGGGCTATGTCAAAATCTAAGGCTTGATCACGCGTGCGATGGGCAAAGCGCCGCCTGAGGGCAAAGCGCACGGACTCTGGCAAGGTGAGGAGAATCTCACGACGGTAGTTATTAGCCGTTAGTCCCTAGTCCCTAGCCTTTTCATTTTCTTCTTCGAGCACCTCAGAATCTTGCAAAGGCTTCACTACCCGTGCGATCGCCTCTTGTATAAACCTCTTAATAAACTCATCCCGACGATTGAGTTGAAACTGTCGCTGCACGACTTCCGTCATGCCACCATCACCCCAATCCTGATCATGACGAAAATATTCAATAAAACTTTTGCCAGCAATCCGCGTTAAATAAGCCGCTGTCACGCCTTGAATTGCCCGCCCAACAATAAAAGTAGCGACATTAAGCTGCAAGGCGGTAGTCAGTAACTGTATAGCTCCCTTAACAATGCCTAAACTAGCAAGAGTTTTCCCTAAAGACAGCGCTAATTCCTTTCCACGTTCCAAATTCAATTCACAGCCGTAAACTTTACCAATTTCCACTACCATTTGAGCATTGACACCGGCTGTTGCTAACATATCCACCACTGGTAGAGGCGTCACCGAAACCACGCCAGCAACAATCCACTGAAATCGTTCTACTATCTTGTCAGCTTGACGACGACGTTGAGCTTCGATGAGTTTCTTCGCTTCCTCTGCCAGTCGTACGGATTGCAGGAGAATATTATCTGCCACCAAATCTTCACCCTCAGCCCGTAAAATAGCCGCCATTCGCCGGAGTAAGGGGAGAATTTCCGGTTCAGGCTGGAAAATTTCGCTATTTTCCAGGTGTACGGGTTGGGGATTCGCGGCGATCGCCACCACATCACTAGCTGCGATCAATCCCCGCACTCGCTGACGCAACCTCGCTAAAATGGCTTCTTTGTCCTCGTCTGTATACAAATCAGTTTTATTGAGGACAAGCAGCGATCGTTTTCCAATTTCTGCCAATGCTCGTAACGGCTCAAATTCTGACTGTCGGATGTCATTATCCACCACAAACAACAGTAAATTTGCTTCCGTCGCCAGTTCTCGTGCCAGTTGTTCCCTGTCAGTTCCCGCCACCCCTGCTTCTAAAATTCCTGGCGTATCCGTAAATAAAATTTTGCGCTCTAATCCCTTCAACCTTAGACAATAAGTTTGCCCCACCTGAGTCGTTCCCATTGGTGCATCTACCTTGCCCACCATGCGTCCCATCACCGCATTCACCAGAGAACTTTTGCCAGCACTTCCAGTGCCAAACACTACAACTTGAATTTCGCCACCAGCTAAATTCGTCTCAATCTCCCGCGACTTACTCAATAAAGCTTGGCGTGCAACTTCATCTTGAATTTGCGCTACCTGTTGCCTGACAGCATCTAAAGTAGAAGACGCAGCCTCAGACTTAGCAGCAGGGACTTGTACGCTTGGGCGTTGTCTGCGTTGGCGCTGACGATTCTCGCCTCGCGCAATCACCAACACATAGTAGACAAACACAGCAATTAAAGCTGCTATAAGGAGAATGAACAACAGTAGTAGCAGATTACCCAGCAACGGCGCTGAGTAGGAGAATTGCCAGTAAAGCCGACTTAGAGAATCAATCAGCCACAGGCTGAGTCCCAGGATGACGATGAGACCAACAATCAGCGTGACTATGCGCGACACAGGCATGGTTGGCACAAACTAAAGGATACGTACCCAGATGCTTCCCATCTTAATAGTTTCAATGTTTTTCACCAGGGTGTTGACAAAGTTATTTTGCGTTACAGCGCTTAGGGAGTACCAAAAAATAAATTATCCATTATGTAGGGTGGGTTAGCCGCATGGCAGTTGAGGTTTTACATGGTAACTAAAGTACGCCGTAACCCACCATTGTTTCCAGGATTACTACAAATTGGAGATTTTTTTAGTTGGAAGTCCTTTATTCTTATGATTAGACCACACATCGTAGAGTGTTCCTTGCCTATAAAGCTTATGTAATGGAGATTTTTTTTTAGAAAAAGCTTATCTATTACTAAATGCTCAGAAACAAGTAGTGGCAGGTATGTCAAAATTTGGTTTTGTTAGCATAAGTCAACAAGGAGAAAAAGCTCATGGGACTTTTTGACCAAATTATCAATGCAATTGACAATTCCAATCAGCAAGGTAATGCCGGGCAATTGGGTAATATTCTCAATACCGTGCAGCAAGTGAGTAATAGCACTGGTACAGACCCCTCAACAATACAATCTGCTTTGGGGATTGTGGGTAACTATGTGCGTTCTGCTTTACAAGAAAAGCAAGCCACAGAAGGTAATGAAGCAGCGCAAAGTGTGGTGAATCAATTTGGCGGTACTTCGCCTAATCCTCAAGCGGTTAACTCACTTTTCGCTCCTTTTTTACAACAGCAGTTGGCTCAGACTGTTGCCCAGCGCACAGGGTTAAATGCTGGTATCGTTCAACAATTACTCCCGATTTTGGTTCCTGTGGTGCTGAATCTGTTGAAATCTGGAGCACATTCTCAAAATCCTCAAGCAGGAGGAAATCCTGTGTTGAATTCTTTTCTCGATTCTGATCGCGATGGCGATGTTGATATTATGGACGCCATACAGCTAGCTAGTCGGTATTTGGGACGGTAGAATTTTGAACCGCAGATAAACGCAGATAATTTTCCATCATATCCGCGTTAATCAGCGGTTGCAATGTTAGATTTGGGATTGAATTTAAAATCCCAAATTTAATTTTATTAGACTTCTTGCAAAAGTAAAAAAAAAAAGAATAATTAACCACAGATGGACACAGATGGACACAGATGGAATCAAA